>JAFGRS010000514.1 GCA_016935045.1 Lentisphaeria bacterium
ATCAAGGACAACCTCAGTGTTGCCGGCCAGCCCTGCACCTGCGCGTCGAAGATCCTCGCCGGCTATACGGCGCCCTACGATGCCACCGCGGTGGCCCGGCTCCGACAGGCAGGATTCCTCATGGCTGGACGCACCAACATGGACGAGTTCGCCATGGGATCGTCCACCGAAAACAGCGGTTTCGGCGCCAGCGCCAACCCCTGGGACCTGCGCTGCGTGCCCGGCGGCTCCAGCGGCGGTTCCGCGGTCGCCGTGGCGGCTCGAGAGGCCCTCGCGGCCCTGGGTTCGGATACCGGCGGCTCGATCCGGCAGCCGGCGGGGTTCTGCGGCATCGTGGGTCTGAAACCGACCTACGGCCGCGTGTCCCGGTACGGGCTGGTGGCGTATGCCTCTTCCCTGGACCAGATCGGCCCCCTCACGCGGGATGTACGCGACGCGGCGATCCTGTTCGACATCATTGCCGGAGCGGACCCGAAGGACTCGACCTCGCTGCCCGCCGAAACGACGCGCTGCGAAGCCGCGGCCGCCACACCCGACGTGCGCGGCATGCGCGTGGGCCTGCCCCGCGAATACCTCGAGGTGGACGGACTCACCGACGCGGTCCGCGGCGCCACCGCCCGGGCCGCGGACATCCTCCGGGGCCTCGGGGCGGAGATCGTGGATATCCGCCTGCCGCACACGCCCTACGCCATCGCGACCTACTATATCATCGCGACCGCGGAGGCCAGCGCCAACCTGGCCCGTTTCGACAGCGTCCGGTACGGCTTCCGCGACCGCCGGGCGGAAACCGACGGCCTCGCCGAAATGTACGAACACAGCCGCGCGGCGGGATTCGGCCCCGAGGTGAAACGACGCATTATCCTGGGCACCTACGTCCTCAGCAGCGGCTATTACGACGCCTATTACCTCCGGGCGCAGAAGGTCCGCACTCTGATCCGCCAGGATTTCACCCGGGCCTTTGCCGCCTGCGACCTCCTGCTTGCCCCGGTGGCTCCGACGCCGGCGTTCCGCGCCGGCGCCATGGCGACGCCCCTGCAGATGTACCTCGCCGACATCTACACGATCTCGGCCAACCTGGCGGGGGTCCCGGCCCTTTGTCTGCCCTGCGAGCGCAGCCCCGGAACGCTCCCCATCGGGGTGCAACTGATGGGACCGGCTCTAGGCGAGGAGACCCTTTTCCGCGCGGCCGCGGCCTTCGAAGAGGCGGCCGCCCCGGGGCCGCTCCCGGAGCTGCCGGCAGGTGCCGAAGTCCTTCGCGCAACGCCCTGAACCCCAGCGTCCTCGGCGGTAGTCTGAGTTCCCTTCGCGGCGAAGGACCGCCGCCGCCAGGCGGTTCGCGTCCCATGACCGCACCAAATCAACGGGCACTGCGCACGGAAGATCCTCGGGGCTTCCGGCGCAAACCGGTACTCCGAACCCTCCGCCACGCGCTCGCGGCCGTGCACGCCGTAGGATGGCCGGTCGGCGGATCCATCCGTCCTCGAGGCAGCCGGGTGCTCACGGTTGCGCCGGAGTCCCCGGAGCAAGTTTGCGCGCCAAGGCTTCGGCCAGCAGCGGAGGCAGGTGCCTGCTGGCGGCCAGGGCATCCTGGTGCCGTCCTTCCCGATGCAGCGCCAGTGCCAGGATCAGGTTGCCGTAGGGCCGCTCCCGGTAACGCCGCAGGCGCGCCAGGCGTTCCTCGATGCCGAGTTCATCCACGGCGATGCGAATCTGGCCGAGAGGGGTGTCGCCGGCGGGATGCAGCCGCACGGCCACCAGGACGCCCCGTTCGAGACGTTGCGGCCGCACCCGCAGCGTCTCCCCCTTCAGCACCAGGTTCAGCACCTTGCCCAGGTCCTCGGTGAGGCTGCCCTCGAGAAGCTCCTGCTCCCGTCCCCCCTCCGAGGCCACCGCGGCTGCCCGGAACAACTCCGAGACCAGCGGACCCAATCCCTCTTCCCGCGCCGCGCGCTTGAAGGCTGCCGCCGCGTTCTCGGGACGCCCCCGCAGCAACTCCTCGCCGGCATGGTCCAGAACCTCCCCCAGGCGCCGCTGCGCCACAGCGTCCAGCCGGGCCGCCAGGCGGGACATGTCGGCCGCGGCAGCCGGGGGGGGAGAGCCCTCTACCGGGGCCCGGGAAACCGACGTCGCGGCCGGCACGTCTGCCGCGGCGGCTTCCCGGGCGGACGGCACGCCGCCGGACTCCACGCCGGTTTCCGCGCCAGACGGCACGCCCACGGGCGCCGCCGACTCCCCCGCCGGAGCAACGGGCCCGGGCCGAATGGGAAGAGACGGGTCCGACGGAGACTCGAGCCACTCGAGCAACTTCGACAGCAGCGCCTCGTCCACCCCCGTCAGCCGCAGGGCCAGACCCGATCCCACCAGCACCACCGCAATCCCCAGCAGCCACATCAGGCGCCGCAGATAGTGCCGCGTCAGCCAGGCTACACGCCGGCGGCGCATGTCAATCCGCGGCGGCGTCTTCACCTCCCCCGCGGACGTATCTCCGGGCAAACCCTTCGCCGCGGCTTCCTCGACAGCCATCGGCGGCCCCTTGGCCGCTTCCCTCTCCCCCGGCGTCAAGGGCCCCTTCACCGGAAGCACTCCCTCGCCCAGGGTCAGCAGGGGGTCGCGTCCCACCAGGACTCTCTCGATGTCGGTGATCACCGACTCCCAGCGTGGGTGCCGCTGTTCGCGGTCCAGTGCCATCATCTTCGCCACCAGGCGGGCGCAGGGCTCGCTGACGGCCGAGTTGCGTTCCCGCACCGGGGTCACGGGTTCGAGGCCAATCTGACGCAGCACTTCCACCGTACCCTTGCCCGCGTAGGGAGTGGTGCCGGTGAGCATGTGGTAAAGGGTGGCACCGAGCGAATAGATGTCCGACCGGCAGTCGACATCCGCGGCCGACGCCGCCTGCTCGGGGCTCATGTAGTGGGGAGTGCCCACCAGCATGCCCGAGACGGTCAGGTCCGAGTCCCCCGCATCCCCCTCGAGCAGGCTCTTGGAGATGCCCAGGTCCATCAGGCGGGCACTGCCCCGGGCGTCCACCATGATGTTGGCCGGCTTGACGTCACGATGCAGCATGCGGAAGTTGTTCCAGGCATAGCACAGGGCCTCGGCCACATGCCTGGCGTAGCGCAGGGCTTCCTTCTCGGGAACCGCCCCTTCCTGCTTGAGGCGGTGCCGCAGATCGGTACCGTCCACGTAGGAAACGGCCAGGTAGTGGTAGCCAAAATCCTCCCCCGCCTCGAAGGCCGTGACCAGGTGGGGGTGCTCCAGCCGCGCGGACATGCGCACTTCGTGCCGGAAACGTTCCACCACGTGCGGCTTCCGGGTCAGGTTCTGGGGCAGGACCTTGAGCGCGACGTAGCGGTCCATGCTCAGCTGGCGCGCCAGAAACACATCACCCATGCCGCCGCTGCCGAGCTTCTTCTCGATGAGGAAATTCCCCAGGGTCGTACCGGGACCTACACGGGGAAGAGGCGCACGGATCTCCGCCGCGCAGGCCGGACAGTTCACGCGCGTGCCCGCTTCCTCCGCGTCGATCTCGAGCTCGCTGCCGCAGGTTGGACAGTCGAATGAAAGCCGCATACTACCCCGAACAACCGCTGCTGACCACCGCCGCCCGGACATGCGGCGCCGAACCGGCAACCGCCAAACCCGACACCACAGCCGCCAACCTGGCCCGGTGCAGACAGTATACTCCCTTGCAGCCGTCCGGCCAAGACCCCCGGCCGCGCCCGGGCGCATGTCAGCTCCGTAGGTCCCTCTCCCCAGACCCGTACGAGGCGCAATGCGCTACCCTCGTAGAAGGCTGTTCCAAGGGA
>JAFGRS010000063.1 GCA_016935045.1 Lentisphaeria bacterium
AACGCCTCCTCTACGATGTCCAACCCCAGGCCGCCACCGTAACCTGGCTGCTGGACGTCGAACCGGACGACCTTCCCATCACCCTCGCCTGGGACCCCGCCCGCACCCCGAACAGCCGTTGGCTCTGGCTGGCCCGGGTGGACGAGTCCGGGGCCGCGCAAGGGGCAACCTTCGTGGACATGGTGACGCGTCGCCGCGCTGAGATCGCCGCCGAGGGTCTGTGGCAGGTGACCCTGGGCGACGAGCGCACCGAGGCCCTGCGACTCGAACCGGAATGGAACCTGGTGGCCCTCGGGATCACCCCCCCTCTGCAGGATCCGGATATCGCCTTCGGCCCGGCCTGTGTCCCCGGCATGTGTTGGGGCGCGGCCGGCGACGGCTGGGATGCAACCCTGTTGCTGCCGGCCTTCGTGATCGAACCGTCGGCGGGCTACTGGATCTACTGCAGCGGAGCAGACACGCCGCTGCTCAGCGGACCCGCAGCGGCCACCACCCTTGCCCTGCGATCCGGTTGGAACCTGGTCGGCGTCGGCTGGGATGCCGTCCTTCCCGACGAGCCTGCCATCGCGGGCATCGCCTGGGGTTGGGATGCCGCCCGGCAGACCTACACCGCGGTGGCGCCCGGAGGACGACTCGATGCCGGTCGGGCGTATTGGCTGTTCGTGACCCGGCGCACCCTCCTGGACCTTCCCCCCGCACCCCTGCCGTGACGGTCCGGCAAGCCCTTTCCCGGGTCTTTCCCGTTTTCACTGAGGGTTGCCCGTAACCCTCCGCGGGGCCATTGCAAACGGGTGTCGGCGCACTAGGTTACCGGGCGTGGGTTGCGCAGGGTTTTTTTTGTGCCCCGTATGGGCACTGCGCGGTTCGTCTGCGGCCGGCTGTCGTATCCGCGACGCGGGCGGGTGTGCGTCCAGGCAGGCGCGGGCGGTCCAATACCACGATGCAACGATTCGTAAGGTGTTCTGCCGGGGCGGCCGGTGCGGGGTCTGCATGACCGGAACAGCCGTTGCCGGGTGCTTTCGGATTCGGGTTTCCCACACGATATCTCCCGATACGCCAAGGAGAAAGCCATGTCTCGCCAAATGGTCACCATCGACGGCAACACCGCGGCGGCGCACGTAGCCTACGCCTTCAGCGAAGTCGCTGCCATCTACCCCATCACCCCATCCTCTCCCATGGGCGAAAGCGCCGACGAATGGGCCAGCAAGGGCAGAAAGAACCTCTTCGGCCAGCCGGTGGACGTGGTCGAGATGCAGTCCGAAGCCGGCGCGTCCGGCGCCGTCCACGGCTCCCTGTCCGCCGGGGCCCTCACCACCACCTTCACGGCCTCCCAGGGCCTGCTGCTCATGATCCCGAACATGCACAAGATCGCCGGTGAGATGCTGCCGACCGTCTTCCACGTCAGCGCCCGTTCCCTGGCGTGCCAGTCCCTTTCCATCTTCGGCGATCACTCCGACGTGATGGGCGTGCGCAATACCGGCTTCGCCCTCGTGGCCGCCGCCGGCATCCAGGAGACCATGGACCTGGCCATCGTCAGCCATCTCGCGACCCTCAAGGGCCAGGTCCCCTTCCTGAACTTCTTCGACGGCTTCCGCACCTCCCATGAAGTCCTGAAGGTCGAGGAGATCAGCTACGACACCATGGCTTCCATGCTGGAACCGCAGTACATCACCCGCTTCAAGTCCCGGGCGCTGCGCCCCGAGAAACCCATGCTCAAGGTCGCGGCGCAGAACCCGGACGTGTACTTCCAGGGCCGTGAGACGGTCAACCGCTACTACGACGAGCTGCCCGCCATCGTGCAGGAGTACATGGACAAGCTGGCCGCCAAGGTCGGGCGTGCCTACCACCTCTTCGACTACGTGGGCGCCCCGGACGCGGAACTCGTTCTCGTGGCCATGGGCAGCGGCTGCGACACCATCGAGCACACGGTGAACAGCCTCTGCGCCCGCGGCGCCAAGGTCGGGGCCGTCAAGGTCCGGCTCTACCGGCCTTTCGCCGCGGAGGCCTTCCGCAAGGCCCTGCCGGCCACGGTCCGGAAGATCGCCGTGCTGGACCGCACCAAGGAACCCGGCAGCCTCGGGGAACCCCTCTACCAGGACGTGGTGACCGCGCTGCAGGGGCGCGACCTGTTCATCATCGGCGGTCGCTATGGGCTCTCCAGCAAGGAGTTCACTCCGTCCATGGTGAAGGCCGTCTACGACCATCTCGAGGGCAACGGCTGGCACGGGTTCACGGTGGGCATCACCGACGACGTCACCCGGCTTTCCGTCCCCGTCAGGGAACAGGTCCACGTCGAAGCCGACGATGTGATCAGCTGCATGTTCTGGGGCCTGGGTTCGGACGGTACGGTGGGCGCCAACAAGAACTCGATCACCATCATCGGCAGTGCCACGGACCTCAACGCCCAAGCCTACTTCGTGTACGACTCGAAAAAGTCCGGCGGCATCACCACCAGCCACCTGCGCTTCGGCAAGAGCCCCGTGAATATGCCCTGGCTGATCGAGAGGCCCGACTTTGTCGCCTGCCACAACCAGGCCTACCTGGGACGCTACGACATGCTCGGCAGCATCAAGGAGGGAGGCACCTTCCTGCTCAACAGCGAAATCCCGACCGCCGAAGTCTTCGAGGCCCTTCCCGAAAGCGATCAGAAGATCCTGATCGAGCGCAGGATCTCCTTCTACAACATGAACGCTCTCAGGATTGCCGAGAGTGTCGGCCTCGGCGGCCGCATCAACACGGTCATGCAGACCGCCTTCTTCGCCCTCTCGAAGGTTCTGCCCCAGGCCGAGGCCATCGCCCTCATCAAGAAGGCGGTGGAGAAGAGCTTCGCCAAGAAGGGCCGCGATATCGTCGAGATGAACTGGAAGGCCATCGACGGGGCCGTCGCCGCCATCGAGAAGGTCCCCGTGCCCGCGGTCCTTCCCGGCAAGGCGCTCATCCCGCCCCGACTCATCCCGGAGGACGCAAGCGACTTCGTGAAGAACGTCGTCGAGCCCGTCATGTACCTCAAGGGCGACGACATCCCGGTCTCCCACATGAGCTTCGACGGCACCCTCCCCACCGGGACCACCCGCCTCGAAAAACGGGGCATTGCCCCCCGCGTACCCCGCTGGCTGCCCGAGAACTGCATCCAGTGCAACCAGTGCGTCATGGCCTGCCCCCACGCCGTGGTCCGGGCCAAGCAGATCGCCCCCGCCGACCTCGCCGGGGCGCCGGCCTCCTTCCACGCCGTCGAGAGCAGAACCAAGAACGCGTCCGAGCTGAAGTACAAGCTGCAGGTCTACATCGAGGACTGCACGGGCTGCGGTGTCTGCATCGAAACCTGCCCGGCCAAGACCAAGGCCCTCGAATTCGCCACCCTCGAACACGAACGCGAGCGCGGGGAACGCCAGAATGCCGAGTTCTTCGACCAGCTCCCGAACAACGTCCTCGAAGGGGCCAAGGAAGACACGGTCAAGGGCCTGGGCTTCAAACAGCCCCTGTTCGAGTTCTCGGGCGCCTGCGCCGGCTGCGGCGAAACCCCCTACGTCAAACTCATCAGTCAGCTGTACGGCAGCCGCATGGTCGCCGCCAACGCCACCGGCTGCAGCTCGATCTATGGCGGCACCTTCCCCACCATCCCCTACTGCATGGATCAGAAAGGCCACGGTCCCGCCTGGGCCAACAGCCTGTTCGAGGACAACGCGGAGTACGGTTTCGGCATGCGCCTGGCCATCGACAACAACCGCGCCCTGCTCCGGCGCACCGTCGGAGAGGTCCTCGAAAAGGGCCCCACGCCGGAACTCTCCGCGGCCCTGGGTCGTTGCCTCGAACTCTGGGACCGTACGGATGACGAAGCGGTCGCCGCCCAGATCGCGGTCGGGGAACTCCTGCCCGCCGCCCGGAAAGCCGCCTCGGATGCCTCCCTGCAGCAGGCCCTGGCCAGGATCGACGAACTCAGGGATTACTTCGTCGACAAGTCCGTGTGGATCATCGGCGGTGACGGCTGGGCCTACGACATCGGCTACGGCGGCGTGGACCATGTCGTGGCCTGCGGGCGCAACGTCAACCTGCTCGTGCTCGACACCGAGGTCTACTCGAACACCGGCGGCCAGGCCTCCAAGTCCACCCCCATCGCCGCGGTCGCCAAGTTCGCCAACGGCGGCATGAAACGGACCAAGAAAAACCTCGGCTTCATGTGCGCGACCTACGGCAGTGTCTACGTGGCCAGCGTCGCCCTCGGGGCCGACCGCAACCAGACCCTCAAGGCGTTCATCGAAGCCGAGAGCTGGAAAGGGCCCTCGATCATCATTGCCTATTCCCCCTGCATCGCACACGGCATCGACATGACCAAGAGTCAGACCGAGCAGAAGCGGGCCGTGGCCTGCGGCTACTGGCCCCTGTACCGGTACAACCCGGCCGCCGGGGCAGGCAACCGTTTCAGTTGGGACGTCAAGAAGGTCGACGGGGATTTCCAGGAATTCCTGCGTGGCGAACGGCGCTACACGACCCTCTTTGCCACCAACCCCAAGGAGGCCGAAGCCCTCTTCGCCGAGGCCCAGCACGACGCCGAACGGCGCATGGAGTTCTTCCGCAGGATCGGCGAGATCCTCTGACGCCGCTTCCCCGGCCCTGGAGCGCGAGCGTACCGCGAGCCTTCCTCCACCCTGGAGCGCGAGCGTACCGCGAGCCTTCCTCCACCCTGGAGCGCGAGCGTACCGCGAGCGCCCCGGCGCCATGACCGGAAGAGACCCGGAGGCCGCCTGCCGGCACCGTCACGCCCTCACACCCTCCTACCAGCACAGGGTCCCGTCGGGGACGGTCTCGGGGCAGTCCCCGGCGGGTTCCCGCACTCCCGCCACGACCTCGTAGAGGGAGGGGTGGACGGAGGCGCACATCTCCCGCCACTCGGGGTATGCCCTTGCGGTGATGTCGTGCAGGCCGATCTGCATGTTCTCTCCGTCATGGCGGCCCATCACATGCTGGTCGTCCCACTTGAAATAGTGTGCGCCGATGAGTTCCGGGATGGCCGCCGCATTCTCGATGTAATGGCGATAGGCGCGCACGCTGCCTTCGAGGGTTGGCGTGTTGCGGATGCCGCCCGAGGGCAGTCCCCGATCGAGCGCTCCGATGTGGAACTCGCCGATGATGACCGGTTTTCCGGTCTTCTCGCTCAGTTGGCGAATGGCACGGGCCTCGGGACGGAGTTGGTAGCAGTTGATGGAAAACGCATCGAGGTGTTCGGCGCCGGCCAGTTGGTAGTCGCTGTGGACCCAGGCCCAGCGCAATCCCAGGTTCAGGTGTTCGGGGTCGTGGCGGCGGCAGGCCTTGGCGGGAATGGTGACGAAGCGTTCCACGGCTTCGGCGGTGAAGGCGGCCGTATCCGCGCCGGATCCGGGGAAGCCGCGCGTCTCCTGGGCGCTGAACAGGTCCTCGAAGGTCGCCAGCGAGCTTCCCCAGGCCCGGTTGAGAGCATCGATGCGGTCGCCGTACCGTTTCCGCAGAAACCCCACCAGGGCGGTGCGGGCGGCGCTGGGCCGGCCGTCGCGGAGGATCTGGGCTCCCAGGTCGAAGCCGTTGACAAAGGCCCACTTGGGCTCATTGGTCATGAAGTAGCCCAGCACGTAGCGATCCCCCCGCAGTGGATGGAGCTGGGCGGCCCAGGAGTCGGCCCGCCGCGAGAACTCCTCCGCGTACACGTCCGGGAAGTCCCGGAACAACCGTGTGGCCGTACCCGGATAGCCCTCCATGGTGAAGACATACGGCACCCGGGCACGGACCTGGAGTTCGTGCGCGGACCAATTCCCGATGGTGTTGAAGCCGTAGGCGAGCAGCCGGCGGCGCGTCAGTTCCAGCCAGCGTCCCTGCCAGTCCTCTCCCAGGGCGCGTTCCAGGTTGTGCGCCAGGGCGTCGAACATGCGGGTGTCGTTCTCCTGCCAGAGATGTGCGAACTCGCTCCCCTCGGGCAGGGACGGGGCGAAGACCGACTCGATGCCGGTCACGTTGACCGTGTTCGAGGGGCGCACACAGTCCACCCCGATGCTCCAGAACGCGTACCCGTCAGGATCCACCAGCCACCACCGATGGCCGTCGTGACTGGTGCGGAACCACCCCGTGGCCCCGAACCGACGCGCATTCCAGCCGCCGAACCGGGACCACGCCGCCGGATAGACCGGCGCCGGCGCCTCCAACTCCGCGACCAGCTCCGCCCGCACCTCCCCGATCGTCCGGGCCTTGCGCGGCCACTCCCGGCCACGCCACTGGTGCAAACCGTCCACCAACGGCGCCTCGGGAAAGGTGTAAGCGCCGTCGAAGGCAGCGCACACCTCGACACTCCGGAATGCCACGCGCCCTTCGGCGCCCCGGGACGTCGTCACCTCGATCTCCTCCAGATCCGCCAGGCGAAGGTTGGCGCCCCGCACCACCGCCTTGAACCGCCCCGGAGTGCGCGACAGAAACAACGTTCCCCCGTCGCACACCCCCAGGGGGATGGGGAGCCGTGTCGGCCAGCCCGGAAAAAGGCCCAGACGGACACTCACCTCGCGGCCATCTCCCTTGAAGGTCACCACCACGTTGACCATGGACTCCGACTCGTTGCAGGCGTCCAGCACCAGGACACTGGTCGGTTGCCACGCCGGGGTGCGTTTGCGTACGATGGGAAGGGATTCCATGTGCACTCCTGTGTGTGATCCGCCTGTCGGCGCCACGGCCCTGCCCACCCCACAACGCACACCGTCCGAGGCTCCGGGCTGTGTTCCGGCGGGAGCGGCCGCGCGGCCTCGCGGCCATGCCCTCGCCCGCCGCTCCGAGTTGTCTTCCGTCAGCCCACGAAGGCGCGGGCGTTCTGGAACAGCCGCAGCCAGGGACCTTCCTCGCCGTCCCAGTCGCGGGGACGCCAGGAGAGCTGCAGATTGCGGAAGGCCCGTTCGGGGTGGGGCATCATGATGGTCACCCGGCCATCCTCGCTGCTGAACCCGGTCATGCCGCCGGGAGAACCGTTCGGGTTGAAGGGGTAGCGTTCGCTGGGCCGGCCCCGGTTGTCCACGTAGCGGACCGCAACCAGGCCCGCCGCCTCCGCGGCCTCCCGGGAACCGGTGCAGGCGAAGTCCGCATACCCTTCCCCGTGCGCCACCGGAATCCCAAGCATGCTGCCCGACATCCCCTGCAGCAGCACCGAAGGCGACTCGAGAATCTCCACCGTCACGTACCTCGCTTCGAACTGCTCCGAGAGGTTCCGCCGGAAGGCCGGCCAGTGGGCGGCGCCGGGAATGATCTCCTTCAGCTGCGACAGCATCTGGCAACCGTTGCACACGCCCAGGGCAAAGGTGCCGGGCCGCTGGAAGAACTCGCGGAACGCCTCTGCCAGGCGAGCGTTGAAGAGGATGGACCTGGCCCATCCCGAGCCGGCCCCGAGCACATCCCCGTAGGAGAAGCCGCCACAGGCAACCAGGCCGCGGAATCCGCCCAGGTCCACGCGTCCCGAAAGCAGGTCGATCATGTGCACGTCGATGCTCTCGAAGCCGGCGCGATCGAAGGCGGCCGCCATCTCGACCTGGCCGTTGATCCCCTGCTCGCGCAGGACAGCCATCCGGGGCCTGGCACCCGTGCCCACCGTGAAGGGCTTCCTCGGCTCGAAGGTCAGCCGGAAACTCATCCCCGGATCCCCCTCGTCGAGGAGATTGTCGTATTCCTGCCGGGCGCACTCCGGGTTGTCCCGCCGGGCCTGCATGTGAAAGGTGAGTTCGGACCAGACCCGGTTGAGGGTGGAGACCCGCTCGCGGTAGACGACCCTGCCCTGGTGCCGGAGTGTCAGGCAGCCAGCGCCCGCCGGCCGCCCAATCCGGTGGGTCACCGCCCCCAGTCCCGCCTGCCGCAGAGTCGTCTCGACGGCTTCGAGGTCCTCGTCCGCCACCTGCAGCACAACACCGAGTTCCTCCGCGAAGAGCGCGGCCAGGACATCCTCGCCCAGCTCCCCCAGGTCGCAGTCCAGGCCCCTCCGGCCGCCGAAGGCCATCTCGGCCAGGGTCACCAACAGACCGCCGTCCGAACGGTCGTGGTAGGCCAGCAGCACCCCCGCCTCGACCAACGTCTGGACGGCCCCGAACAGCGCCTTGAGCTCGTCGGGACGATCAAGGTCCGCCGGCTCCCCGCCGACCTGCTTCGTGACGTGGGCCAGGGCCGAAGCCCCTCCCAGACGGTTGCGGCCGTGGCCGAGGTCCACCAGCACAAGCGTCGAAGCCGTCGCTGCCTTCAGGTCGGGGGTCACGGTCCTGCGTACGTCCCGCACCGGCGCGAAGGCGCTGACGCAGAGGCTCAGGGGCGCCACCTGGCGCCGGTCCCGGCCGTCGGGGCCGCTCCACACCGTGCGCATGCTCAGGGAGTCCTTCCCCACCGGGATGCAGATCCCCAGGCGCGGACAGAGATCGAGCGCCACGGCCCGAACCGTCTCGAAGAGCGCGGCGTCCTCCCCCTCCTCGTTGCAGGCCGCCATCCAGTTGGCGGAGAGCTTCACCTGCCCGATGGGGCCGATGTCCGCCGCGGCAATGTTGAGCAGGGCCTCGGCAACCGCGAGACGCCCCGAGGCCGGAGCATCGACCAGCGCCACCTGCGTCCGCTCGCCCACCGCCATGGCCTCGCCACGGCAGCCGCGGTATCCCGCTGCCGTCACCGCCACGTCGGCCAGGGGAGTCTGGTAGGGCCCCACCATCTGGTCCCGGGCCACCATGCCCGTGATGCTGCGGTCCGCAATGGTGACGAGGAAGGTCTTGTTCGCCACCGCCGGAAGCCGCAACACCCGCGTCACCGCCTCGCCCACCGTGAGGCTCGAGAAGTCCAGGCCGGGGTGCTGTTCCCGGCGACGGGTCACCTCCCGCAGCATCCGGGGCGGCTTCCCCAGCAGGACATCGAGATCGAGGTCGATGGCCAGGTTGTCGTAATGGGCGTCATGGAGCACCAGGCGACGGTCTCCCGTGGCCCGGCCGATCACCGCCACCTCGCAGCGTTCCCGCCGGCAGAGATCCAGAAACCCGTCAAGGTCCGCCGCGGACACCGCAAGCACGTAGCGCTCCTGAGCCTCGCAACACCAGATCTCCATGGGACTCATCGAGGGCTCTTCGTTGTGTACCTGCCGCAGCTCGAACCGCGCCCCCACACCCTCGACCAGCTCCGGACAACCGTTCGAAAGGCCCCCCGCACCGATGTCGTGCAGGCTCAGGATCGGGTTCTCCGGGCCCAGGGCAATGCAGGCCGAGATCACTTCCTGGCAGCGCCGCTGCATCTCCGCGTTGTCACGCTGCACCGAGTCGAAGTCGAGGTCTTCGGCGTTGCTGCCCGTGTCCATGGACGACGCCGCGCCGCCGCCCAGCCCGATGCGCATGGCCGGACCCCCGAGCTGGATGATGGCCGCTCCCTCGGGAATGGGGCGCTTGGCGACGTGGATCCGCTTGATGTTCCCCATGCCGCCGGCAAGCATGATCGGCTTGTGGTATCCCCTCCGGCAGCCGTTGTGGACTTGGTCGTAGGTCTTGAAAAAACCACAGAGCTGCGGCCGCCCGTACTCGTTGCCGAAGCCGGCGCCCCCGATGGGACCCTCGATCATGATGGCGAGGGGCGTGGCCAGGCGGCTCGGAACGTCCGCCTCCGGATCCTCCCAGGGCATGCGGAACTCGGGGATGTTGAGGTTGGAAACCATGAACCCGCACAAGCCGGCCTTGCTGCGCCCTCCCCTGCCCGTGGCCCCTTCGTCGCGGATCTCGCCGCCAACCCCGGTGGCGGCGCCGGGGAAGGGACTGATGGCCGTGGGGTGGTTGTGGGTCTCGACCTTGATCATCGTGTCCACCGGCCCCGAGGCATAGCGGTAGGCGTTGTCGCCTCCGGGCCTGACCTCGAACCATTCCTCCACCCCGCCCTCGATGACCGCGGCGTTGTCACGGTAGGCGCTGAGGGTGCCCTCGGGGTGCAGGGCATGGGTCTGCCGGATCATGTCGAACAGACCCCGGGGCTGGGCCTCGCCGTCAATGACCCACTCGGCGCGGAAGATCTTGTGGCGGCAGTGTTCGCTGTTGACCTGGCCGAACATGACCAGCTCCACGTCCGTTGGGTTGCGGCCCGTGGCACGGTAGGCCGCTTCGAGATAGTCGATCTCCCCGTCGCTGAGCGCCAGACCCAGGGCTACGTTCGCCTTCGCCAGGGCCTCGCGACCCTCCCCCAGCAGGTCGACCCGGCACAACGGCGCCGGATCCCGGCGCACGAACATGTCGGACACGTCCCGGTACACCCCCTGCGTCATGCGGTCG
>JAFGRS010000515.1 GCA_016935045.1 Lentisphaeria bacterium
CATGTCCCCGGGGTTCTCGGGTGGACACATGCGGTGTGGCAGAACTCGTGCGGCATGGGGACCTACGGAGCTGACATGCGCCCCCGCCCGCCGCCCGTAATGCCTCCGTCCAATCCGAGAACCGGCTCAGCAGGAGCTTCGCCCTCCAGGGGATGGGGCGTCGCGTCCTCGCTTCGGACTGGAGTGCGAAGCTCCTGCTGAGCCGATTCCCGAGTCCTTCCTGTTTTTACTGAGGCCATGGCCGGTCCCCCGCCGGCAGAATTCGGGGTGCTGCCGCGGCCGCTGCCGCCATATTCAGCATTCCGGCATTGACCCGCCCCGATGGCGTGCCAAAGTACCGCCATGGACAGCGGGATGTGACCTGGCCTCCCGGGATCCGCGGGGGCCCGTCCAGCGAGGATGGAGCAAGAGGAGCGGCCGGCAATGATCAACGCAATCGTGGTATTCGCCTACCTCATCGGGGTCGTGCTCCTGGGCATCTACCTGAGCCGGTATGTCCGCAGCGAGGAGGACTACTTCCTGGCGGGACGCTCCCTGAACAAGTGGATCATCGCCGGCTCGATCATGAGCACAAACGTGGCCGCGGTGTACCTCGTGGGGCCGGCGGGGGCTGCCTATGCCGGCGGCGGAGTCTCGGCCCTTCTCATCGCCTGGACCGGAAACATGATCGCCGCCGTCAGTGCCCTTTTCTTCGTGCCGCGGTTGCGCCGCATGCGCATTACCACCATCAGCGAGTACCTCGAGGAACGCTACGGCGTGGCGCTCCGGCTTCTCCCCGCGGCCCTGTGGATCCTGTACTATGCCCTGTTCGCCGGGGTCGGGATGTGTACCCTGGCACGGGTCCTGGCGCCGGTGCTTCATGTCTCCCCCGCCCGCCTGATCCTCTTCGTCGGCCTGGCGGTCCTCATCTACTGCTTCTCGGCGGGTCTGATCGGCGCCGCCTTCTCGTCCGTCATCGAGGCCTTCATCATGATCCTTGGCGGACTCATCCTGCTGCCCCTGGTCCTCAAGCAGGTCGGCGGCCTGGGCGCCCTCTACAACACTCTCGCCATGCAGGGCAAGGAGAGCTACTTCGTCTTCTGGAAGGCCGGTGACGCCGGTGTCTGGCCCACCTGGAAGGACGTGGTCATGTTCATCATGCTGGGGCTGCCCTACTGGTGCACCAGTCAGTACCTCATCCAGCGTTCCTTCGCCGGGCGTTCCGTGCGCGAGGCGTCCCGGGGCCTCATCCTCGCCGCCCTCATGACCGGCCCGCTCACCCTCTCCTACATCATCCCCGGAATCTGCGGCTCCGTGCTCTACGCGGGCAACACGGCCGTCAACGGCGATTCGGTCCTGGCACAACTGCTCAATGACTTCCTGCCCGTCGGACTCGGGGGCCTCTTCCTCGCCGCCCTGGTGGCCGCGTCGAACTCCACCGCCAGCGCCCTCCTCAGCAGCCTCTCCACACTCGCCGAACACGACTTCTACCGCCGTTTCCTCCCGGGCAGGACCTCCCGTCACTACATGCTGGTGGGACGCCTGGCCACCCTCGTCGGCGGCCTCATCGGGATGGCTTTCGCCCTCCGGGCCCTCGAAAGCGGCATCATCAAGGCCGCCTATGATCTGATGGGGTTCTTCGAGCCGCCGATCTTCGTGATGGTGGCGGCGGCCCTGTTCTGGAAGCAGGCAAACAGCTGGGGCGCCATCGCCGCGGGGGTCGTGGGGATCGGCTTCAACTTCTGGGCCCGCTTCGGGTTGGGCATGGGCGCCGCGGAGCAGACCCTGCTGTGCTTCCCCATCTCCCTGGCCGCCATGGTGGTCTTCAGCTACCTTCGCCAGGGGATGGCCGCACCGGTCTCCAGGACGACCGCCAAGACCCTCTTTGATGATATGCCGCCCCTTTCGACCCTACCCTTCACCCCCAGCGCCTGGCTCGGGGCCATATGGGCCATCGGCTCTCTGTGGGCCTTCATCATCTGTTCCCTGTGCGAAAAGTCCCTCCCCAAACCGGCCAACGTCTTCATCTACCTCGGCCTGATGATGAGCTTTGTCCTGGGTTGCTACCTGGCGGTGCCGGCCTTTGTGCCGGAAAGTGCGGAGGCCGAAGCCGGCCCGTCCGACATCTCCCGCAGCCGTCTGCACCGCGTCGTGGGCAGCGGTTGGAGCTGGCTGATCGTCTACACCTTCAGCATTCTCCTGATGGTGGTCCTCTACGTCCTCTAAGGGCCCGCGCGGACCCTAAGCGCACCGACGCAAGTCCCGGCCTCGGGGGTACATGCGTCTTCCGGGGTCCACTCGGACCGAGTCAGCTCCCGGCAGCCTCACCCGGGCGGCTCGCCCCGGGCACGTCTGCCGCCCCGGTGTGTTCTTCGGCAACGATTTCGAAGCTCACTGGCGCGCTCATGACGGTTCCCCACCAGCCGCCGTCGCTGCCGTGGTCGTGGAACGTCTCTTCGGTCAGCACCAGCTCGGCCCGGTACACGCCGGTGGGCAGGCGCACGGTCGCGTTGCCGCGCCCGTAGCGTCGCACCTCGCGTTCGGCCCACAGCCGTTCCAGGGTCGGGGCCTGTTTGGGCACGGCATACACCTCGGGGTCCGACGCGTCCACCCAGATCGGCAGGATATCGCTGCGACGGCAGTCGTCGCGCTGCCGGGAGCCGTTCCAGACCACGTGCAGGGAATGGTCCAGGACGAAGTCCTTGGCCGCGTTTCCCCGCGCATCGGTCACCAGAATGTCGAAGAACACATAGGCTTCGGCAAGGTGCTTGCGGACCGAGGCGCGGTAGTCCCCGTCGGTGTAGTTCGTCTCGGTCCCCGGAAATCGCCAGCGGCCGGCGTAACCGATGGCTTCGAAGGCTTCGCGGTGTTCGAAGAGACCCCGCACCTTGACCTGGTAGACGAAGTTCGGCTTCAGACCCCGGGCCTCGATGCGGCCCGTGAGGGTTACACCCCGCGGCGCCACCCGCAGGCGGACCTCCGGGCCCGCCGGAGTGCCCGCGTCGTAGCGGAAACGCCGGATGAAGTCCGTGCTGTAGACGTTCCCGGCCATATCCAGCCAACGCTGACCCTCGGGCGCAGCCAGCCCGGTCATCGCCACCGAGTCGGACTCGTCCAGCGTGAACGCCGATGAGCCCCAGGCGCATGCAGGCCCGGGCCGGACACTCAGGGGGATGGACCGCCCCCCGATGAGCGCCGTACTCCCGTAGGGCTCGATCCGGTCGTAGACACGTTCCGTCAGCCAACGGCCGGCGGTGACGCCCCCGAGGACAACCAGACCCACCAGCACGCCCACGGCCGCGGCCCGCACCACGATGCCTGAAAGCCGGCGTACGGTCATCTGCCTGCCCCCGCGCTCTCCGCCGCGCCGGCCGCGGCGACCCGCCAGCGTGCCAGCAACTCCCCCGGGGTGCAGCGGTCCATGGCCTTACCCTCCGCCGCCAGCATCGCCTCCAGGCGTCGGAACCTGGACTCGAACTTGCGGACGGCCTGCTGCAGGGCGTCCTCCGCCTCGATGCGGCGCCAACGGCAGACGTTGACCACGGCGAGGAGCAGGTCGCCCAGTTCCTCCCTCACCGTCTGCGGGTCCCCGGCGGCGAGGGCCGCCTGCACCTCCGCCAATTCCTCGTGTACCTTCTCCAGAACCGCCCCCAGATCCGGCCACTCGAAGCCGCTGCGTCCTGCCTTGTGCAGCATCTTCTGCGCCCGATGCAGCGCCGGCAGGCTGCGCGGGACCCCGTCCACGGCCGAGGGATCGCCCCGGCCGCCCTTCTCCTCCCGCTTGATCACCTCCCACTGGTCGATCACAGCCTCGGCATGCGGCGCCCGGCGGTCTCCGAAGACGTGGGGGTGACGGCGGATCATCTTCTCGCACTCCGAGCGTGCCGCGTCCTGGAAGTCGAAACGGCCCTCCTCGCCGGCGATCTGACAGTGGAAGACGAGCTGCAGAAGCAGGTCCCCCAGCTCGTCCACCATGCCCGCGTCATCCCCGTCGTCGATGGCGTCCAGCAACTCCCCCGCTTCCTCGATCAGGTAACGCTTCAGACTCGCGTGCGTCTGCTCGCGGTCCCATGGACAGCCACCCTCCCCCCGCAGCCGCCCCATGATGCCAACCAATTCCTGCACGTAATCCCGGCTCGACACACGACCTCCCTCAGCGTTGCTCATCGTCTCAGAAACCGCCTGTACTCGCGAATCTGGCCCCGCGGGATCCTGCCTGCGCCTGCCTGTCGCATCCGCGACGCAGACAGGTGTCCGCACAGGCAGGCGCGGGCGCTCCAGAGAGATCGGGGACGATCCGCATGTTCCGGCAGGCGCTGCAGCGCCCGGCCAACGGGCCGCCACGATGCGGTCACGCTCAGTATAGTCCCTCAGCACACGAACGTCCCGGTACCCGGCCGCCTCGAACAGCGCGCCGGCACGGGGCCCCTGTTCCGAGCTGATTTCGCACACTACCGCCCCCCCGGGAGCAAGCCGATCGGGAGCTTCCTCGGCCAGCCGCCGGACCATGGCAAGACCGTCCTCGTCCGCAAGCAGCGCTTCCCGCGGCTCGTGGTCCCGCACCTCCGACGGCAGGACCGCGTAGGCAGCGGGAGAGACATAGGGGGGATTTGCCGTGACCAGAGCGAAGCGAAGCGCCGCGGGCAGGGGCGCAAACAGGTCCCCCTCGAAGAAGGAAACCGCCAGGCCCAGACGCCGGGCGTTGCCCCGAGCATACCCCAGGGCCGTGGCGCTGATGTCCGTCGCGAACACCGCTACCCGACCTCGCCAGGCGTGTGCCAGCGCCAGCGCCACGGCGCCGGAACCGGTGCACAGGTCGCATACCGGCGAGGAACTCCCCCCATAGGCCTCCAGGGCAGCCTCGACCAGGCGTTCCGTCTCGGGACGGGGAATCAACACCCCGGGACCCACCATCAACTCCAGACCGTAAAACTCGGCGGAACCCAGGATGTACTGCAGGGGCTCGCCTCGACAGCGACGTTCGAGCAGTCCGGCAAACGCCGAGCAGACCTCGCCCGACACCTCCCACCCGGGCCGCAACGCCCCCGAGGGACGGCCCGACGCCTGCGCCAGCAGCCAACGCGCTTCCTGCATGCCGTTGCCTATCCCCACGGCACACAGCTTCACGCCGGCCTCCCGCAGCAACCATTCTGCATCCATGCCACCTGCCCCTGATCACAGGACCGACTGCCTGGCCCGATCCACCGCGACGACCCCCTCGTGCCTTCCCTCCTGCCCCCGCACCCGGCAACTATAACCCCCGCACCCGGATCACGACGCCGCAGCCGCCCAGGCAGATCCGCGACGGATGCGCCGACCAGCCACGGCGCGCCCCCGTCCACCCGGCCGATCCCTGCCGCCACGACCGGAAAACACACACCCCCGGGCCCATGAGGCCACCCGTTTTCCGGACGTCCTCGTCTGCCGCCATGTCCGGAAAACGGTCCTCGGAAAGGCCGTTGCCTGTGGCCCTAAGGGTCCGCACGGAAATAACTTCACATTTTGGCGAGAGCGCCGCATGGTCATCCGCAAGGCACGAGGAGGGCGCATACCATGAGGTATGGTACCGACGAGGTACGCAGCGGATGGCCGTGCGCCGCCTCGCCCCGAAGGGCTGCGCCGCTCCCGCTCCCTGGCGGCG
>JAFGRS010000516.1 GCA_016935045.1 Lentisphaeria bacterium
CGCCGACACCCGTTCGACAGGCTCAGGGTCTGCGACAGCGGCGCCCTCCAGACGGTTCGGCACGCCTTGCCGAACCGGAATGGGATCCTCCGCATCTCCAGCTTCCCCATTCGACCTTCGATGTTGGGCGTTCGGCGTTGGCTGTTCAACGTTGGGCGTTTGATGAGTCCATGGACCATAATCCATGGTCAATAAGCCATGCAGCGCAACGAGATAGGTAGCATCTCCGAGACCTTACGAGGGCGAGATCCACCTCGCGAGACAGCGCGCCACGGGCCACAGCGCCAACAGACCCAGGCCGCAGAGCCAGGCTCCCGGCGTGCGGCCCAGGAACACCAGCCCCGCCTGCCACAACAACAGTCCGGCAAGGAAGCGGCCCACGCCGCGGCGCATGCGCTCCGGAGGCACGGCCGGACCGATCACGGCCACGCCATGGCCCAGAGCCAGCAGAAAGGCGCCCTGGCCGGCGAGCAGCGAAACCAACCCCGCCAGCCAGCCGGCATGCCCCAGAAGCAAGGCCCACATTGCCGCCCACCCGGACCAGAGGGCCAGGGCCGGCACCAGGGCCGAGACCCCTACCGCCTGGGGAGCATCCTCGCCCCGCGCCAGGCGAGTGACCGACGCCACGGTCAGGGCCAGCGCCGCCGCCGGCAGAAGCACCGTCTCCGTGGCGCCCACGGCCGCGCCCCCGAGCAGCAGGCTCGCGCCCCGGCAGAGCCCCATGGTCACGCAGGCGTGCGGAGCGCTGTCCTTGACCCAGAGGTCGTAGACGACGATCAGGAGCGCGAGCAGACACGCCACCAGGAATGCCTCCCTCCCTGCCGTCGCGGCCAGACCAAGGCCAACCATCCAGAGGCCCGCGAGAAGCCCTCGGGCACGGGACACCGCTACGCGCCCCGAGGGCAGCGGTCGTTCGGGACGCTGCTCGCGATCGGCAGGCAGGTCATGCAGATCGTTCAGCACCAGGCCGGCCATGTAGAGGCAGAGGGAGGAAAGGGCCACCGCCACTGCCCTGCCCTTGGCGATGGGTTGGCCCGTGAGGGCGGCGGCGAGCACCATTCCGGCCAGGGGATCCCCGGGGACCGTGGCCAGGTTCGGCAGGCGGAGCAGTTCCAGCCAGGCCCGCAACGACCACGCTCCCTTGTCTACCCGGCCCGCCGGGGGTGGGGCCGACGTTTCGGCGTCCTGCATCACGTTCCGGTCTCCTGCTGCTGCGGCTGCCGCGGTTGAAAGGCGAACTTCGGGGATTGCCCCAGGAAGCGGCACGGGTTGTCGTAGAAGACGTTTTCGACCTCGTTGTCGGCATGGCCTCGGCGGCGCATTTCGAAGACGGCCTGGTGCAGGGTGCCGGGGTCGGAGGGCCCCCAGTCGCCCGAGGCATCCACCAGCATGTGATCGACGCCGAAGGTTTCGAGGGCGTCGACGACCCGGGCGGGGGAGTTCTTGGTGATGGGATAGATGGTCATGGAGGCCCAGAAGCCGTGTTCCCGGATGGGGCCGATGGTATGCTCTTCGGCGTGGTCGAAACAGACGCGTTCCGGGTCCACATCGCCTCGACTCCGCAGGCAGTCGATCATGATGCGCGTCCCCTTCTGCTTGTCGTTCAGGTGGGGGGTGTGCAGCCACATCAACTCGCCCCGCCGGACCGCCAGTTCGACCTGTTCCTCGAACACCCGGATCTCGTTGGCCGTATTGCGGTTCAGCCCGATCTCACCGATGCCCAGCACCGTTGGCCGGTCGAGGAACTCGGGCAGGAAGGCGATGACTTCCCGCGCCATGGTCAGATCGTCCGCCTCCTTCGGGTTCATGCACACATAGGCGTAGTGACGGATCAGGTACTGCGCCGCGCGCCGGGGTTCGAAGGTGGTCAGATGGGTGAAGTAATCGTAGAACGCTTCGGGGTGGGTCCGATCGTACCCCGCCCAGAACGCCGGCTCGCAACAGGCGACCGTATGCATCATGGCCATGCGTTCGTAATCCGACGTCGTTCGCGCGATCATGTGAATGTGGGGCTCGATCACTCGCATTGCGGGCTCCCGTCGGTATGTTAGTGCGCCTGTGCCGGGATGCGGCACAGGAACCATAGAGCGATCTCAGCCCGGTGTCCACACCCGCGCCTGCAGGATGGTCCATGGGACGGGGTGTGGATGGATCCCGGGATGCAGGGGACGGACGGCATGACCGATCAGGCGATGGCAACGGTGGAACGCGTGGCCCAGGCGGCGGAGACCATGCGCGGCGAGCTGCGCAAGGTCATCGTCGGGCAGGAGGATGTGGTCGAACAGATCATCATCGCCCTGCTGGCCAGGGGTCATGCTCTGCTGGTGGGGGTCCCGGGCCTCGGGAAGACCCTCCTGGTGAAGAGCATTGCCCGCATGTTCTCGCTGACGTTCAAACGCATCCAGTTCACCCCGGATCTCATGCCGGCCGACATCTTCGGCACCGAGGTCATGGAGGAGGATTCGGCCACCGGGCATCGGGCCTTCCGCTTCCTCCGCGGGCCGGTCTTCGCCA
>JAFGRS010000517.1 GCA_016935045.1 Lentisphaeria bacterium
GAGGCGTCCGAATCCCGCCCGATGTCCAGCACCGTGCTGACGGGTCCAGCCGTCAGGGCCACGCCCGTCTTCCCGCTCGCGGGCTCGCCGTCCACGGTGAGCCGCACCACGGCGTCGGCCTGTCCGGAGGAGATGCCGTCCCAGGTCAGGGCCAGGTGATGCCATTCGCCGGCGCGCCAGGCCGTGATATCCGCTTCCAGCTCGATCCGGCCGCCGTCGCCCTCCCCCCAGACCCAGGCCCGGAGCCTTCCTCCCTGGGCGACGATGCTCCAGCGGCTGTGCAGCCAGGGCTCGGGCAGGTCTTCCCGGCCGTAGATGCAGAAGAGCACGTGCGAGGCGGGGTCCGTGCCGTCCCAGAGCGGCCGCAGCCAGAAGGCGATCGTTCCCCGGCGTGTGTCGAAGTGGCCGGCGGCGGGCAGACGGCAGTCCGCATCGAGCAGGGCCGCCTGGCCGCGCACTCCGGGGCCGAAGGTAAGCTGGGGCCACCCCGCGCCATCGCCGCGGGAGGGTGCCGCGGCATGGACAGCGGGGACGCACGACCCGTCGAAGGGCACGTAGAGGAGAGGCGGCTCCGCTGCCAGTGCCGTGCCGAGGAACCCGAGCAGCGCGATCCCGAGTGCTCGCATCCGCACATACGGCCACGCCGGTGGGAGCGCAGGCGGAGGCAGCGTGCATCCGGGCGACAAGGAATGGCTCATTTCGTAGTCCCGCCTTCGGGCAGTTCACGTACTCTTCAGACCCGCTGAGGCGGGTACTCCTTACGGGCGTGCCGCCTGGTCAGGGGGCCCGTTTTCAGGCGGATGGAGGCGTGAGGCCGAGGGCGTGCCGCAGCATGGCTTCGTAGAGCGTCAGCTGGATGTCGAGAATGGCCGCATGATCCACGGCGCAGGCCCGTTCCCCACGCAGGCCATGGGGGCATTCGAAGGTGAACGACGTTGCGCCGCTGACATGATAGAGGGCACTGGTCAGGTTGAAGGGAGCGGGAACGGCGCCCTGCTCGATCTGCGGCGTGAAGGGCGCCCCGTGCGGCAGACCGCGTTCCGTCAGCATGGCATAGAGCCCTCGGGCCAGGGCGTTGACGTCCTCCTGGACTTCCCTGGGCAGATAGGCGGGCCGGAGCACGGCCGGGACCGTCGAGTGGCTGTGCAGGGAACAGGCCAGGTCGGGGGCCTCGCGGCGGGCCAGGCGCAGGATGGCGGGGGCCTCCGGCCCCATCGGCTCGAAGAACTCGTCGTGCATCGGGTTGATCCCTGCGTCGTTGAAGTAGCAGCCCGGGAAGCCCACCCCATCCAGCGGCATGGGATGGCGGCGTTTGCACTCGGGCCAGCCGCAGAAACTGCCGTCGGGCCAGGTGCCCTGTCCCCAGAAGCGCACATCATCGTGTTCCATGCCCTGGAGCGATTCCGGTGCGAAGCGGGCCACGCCATCCGGATTGCCGGCGGGAACAATCAGCAGGCGGCAACGGGCCGCGAGGTCGCGGAGAGCGGGGTGTTCCCGTCCGCGGAGGTCGGTTCCCGTGTCCAGGAGGTGGACCAGGTTCATCAGTCCGGTGAGCCCCTCGGTCTCCTGGCCGTGCACCGGGCCGACGAAGAGCACCACGGGGCGGGTCCGCGCCGCCCGGTCGCGGTACGCGGCGGGTTGACGGCCGCCGATGGCGGAGTTGAAGTTGGCCCGTTGCGGGAGGTCTTCGGCGGCGCCGAAGGCCACGGCATCGAGGGACCGCCCCCCGGGGGTGACGGCGAGGGCCTCCCGGGAGCCGTTCCGCAGACGCGAGAGATGGGCTTCGACGTCTTCCTGGCGGCCGACCCAGAAACCGGGCAGGTCACGCCGGGGCACGCGGGCGAGGGCTTCCGAGAGTGTCATGGCATGATTCCCTGCTATCCGCCGTCTCGAAACAGTCTACACTCGCGAATCTGTGCCCGCGAGGCCGCGGGCGCTCCAGGCGATTCGAGACGCTGAGTATCTCAGGGCTCGGCGAGGGTTGTCGGGGGCCGCCAGGCAGAGGGTCGTCGTTCCCAGGATGGCCAGTCCGAGTGTCCGATCCATGGGTTTCCTTCCGTCCGTGCCGTGCTTCGGCACTCCGCGCGGCGCGAGGCATCGCCATGGTCTGCCATGCCGCGGCGACGGCGTTCAGCGCGCCCGGACGGCCGCGGCTTGGCAGGCGGTGATGACCGCGACGCCGACAATGTCCTCCGCGCTGCAGCCCCGGCTCAGGTCGTTGACCGGTCTGGCCAGGCCCTGGAGGATCGGCCCGTAGGCCGCCGCGCCGGCGAGGCGTTCCGTGATCTTGTAGCAGATGTTCCCGGCGTTGAGGTCGGGGAAGATCAGGACGTTGGCATCGCCCTGGATGGGACTCCCGGGGGCCTTCTTCGAGGCGACGGCCGGAACCAGGGCCGCGTCCCCCTGCATCTCCCCGTCCACCAGAGCGTCGAGACCCAGGGCCGCGACGCGCTGGCGGGTCAGCTCGGCCGCGCGCACCATCTTGTCCACCAGGGGATGCTGCGCGCTGCCCTTGGTCGAGAAGGAGAGGAAGGCCACCCTCGGGCGCTTGCCGACCAGGGCGCGGTAGGTGTCCATGGTGGCAACCGCGATGTCGACCAGATCCTCCGCGCCGGGATCGGGATTCACCCCGCAGTCCGCGTAGAGCAGCACCCCGTCTCCCGACAGGGTGGGCTCCCGCAGTTCCATCACGAAACAGCTGCTGCCCACCCGGATTCCCGCTGCCGTCCCGACGCACTGGAAGGCGCTGCGGAGCATGTCCGGCGTGCTGGCGATGGACCCCGCCACCAGGCCGTCCGCCAGCCCCTGCGTCAGCATCAGGTTGCCGAAGTTCAGACGGTTCCGGGTCGCCTCCCGAGACTGTTCGGGGGTCATTCCCTTCCTGCGGCGCCGTTCGAGCAACGCCCCCGCCAGGGCCTCGAATTCCGGCGCTCCGCACCAGTCCAGCACCTGGATCCGGGCGGGATCCAGGGACACGCCCGCCGCGCTCACGGCCGCCTCCGCCGCCGTCGCCAGGACCTTGACCTTGGCAAAGCCGCGCTCGGCGATCATCGCCGCCGCCCGCATGACGCGGGGATCGTGGCCCTCGGGCAATACCAACGTCAGGTGCGCCGCCGCCGCCTTTGCCATCAGCGATTCGATCAGTGACATGGTTGCTCCGCCTTCGCCCACGTTTCGGGTCGCCCCTACGCCTATGAACTCAGGACCGTGCGCGTCTCGATGGCGATCATCAGCTCCTCGTTGGTCGGCATCACGACCGCACGCAGCGTGCTCTCCGGGGTGCTGATCACGGCCCGCCTGCCCATCACGTCGTTCGCACCCTCCTGCAGGAAGCATCCCAGCGGCGCCAGCCGCGCCAGCAGGGCCGCCCGCACCGGAGCGCTGTTTTCGCCGATGCCGCCCGTAAACACGATCCCCTCGGCGCCGCCAAGGAAGGTGTAGTAGGATCCGACAAACCCGACCACCCGGTGGATGAAGCAGTCAAATGCCTGCCGGGCATTGGTATCGCCGCTGTCCTTCGCGGCGATGATGTCGCGCATGTCGCTGCTCCTGCCTGCCGACAGGCCCAGCAGGCCGCTCTCCTTGTTCAGGATCCTGTCCACCTGCTCGGCGGTCATGCCGAGGTTGCGGATGAGGTAGAGGATCACGCCCACATCGACGCAGCCGCTGCGCGTGCCCATCACCAGGCCGGCCAGGGGGGTCATGCCCATGGTCGTCTCCACCACCCGTCCCCCGTCCACCGCCGCGATGCTGCAGCCGTTGCCGAGATGGCAGGTGATCAGACGGGCCTTGGCCGGGTCCATCCCGAGGTACTCGCAGGCCGCGCCGTAGACGTACTTGTGGGAGGTGCCGTGGAAGCCGTACTTGCGGATGCCGTAGTTGGTGTACAGGTAACGGGGAATGGCGTACAGGTAGCTCTCCGGCGGCATGGTCTGGTGAAAGGCCGTGTCGAACACAGCCACATTCGGCACCCCCGGAAACGCCTTTTCACAGGCCTCGATGCCGAGAAGATTCGGCGGATTGTGCAGCGGGGCCAGATCGGCACAGGTGCGGATGTTCGCCTTCACTTCCTCGTCGATCCGTACCGGCGCCGTGAACTTCTCCCCCCCATGCACGACACGATGCCCGATCGCCTCGATCTCCCGCAGACTCCCCAGAACCCCCACCGACCGGTCCACCAACTTCGCGCACACCGCCGCCATGGCGTCCGCATGGTCCCGGACCGCAACCGTCTCCTCCATCTTCTCCTCCCCCGCACGCTCGTAGATGAAGTTCGGATCCAGCAGACCAATGCGCTCGATGTTGCCCTTCGCCAACATCTTCTGCACACCGTCCCGCATCGCGAACACCATGAACTTCAACGATGAACTGCCGGCGTTGACCACCAGAATGTTCACAAAAAAAACTCCTTCATGCCGTCACTGCCGCCGGGGCCGCCGATGTCCACGCTGATGTCTGCCGTTCCCAGGACTCCCTAATGTACGCAGAAGCCGACACGGAGACAACCCGTCGGAACGGCAAAAATGAGCAGGATTGACAATATCCCGCAGGGCTTTTGTTCCATTCTGTTCCATTCTGTCATATTTCGATCTCGGCTCCGGTGCGGCAGTCCGGCATTTCCATGCGCTGGATTCGGGTCGCGGCTCGGAGGCGGGCCGCCAGCCGGGGCTCGAAGGATGCGGGCAGTTCGGTGCGGCAGGATGCGGAGGCGGCGGCAAGGGCATGGGCAAAGGCGTCGAGCACGCGGTCCGGCTCGATCGGGTTGCCGGCGATGCCGGCCAGGAGCAAGGCGGTGGCGCAGTCTCCCGCGCCGATGGGGTTGCGGATGGGGGCGAGGTCCGGGAGGGCGAGGCGGTATGCGGTGCGGTTGCCGAAGAGGAAGGCATCGCGGGGGCCGTCGGTGATGGCGATCCAGCGTGCGGCTCCGGCGCCGATGAGGTCCGCGGCGCCGCGGCCCACATCCTCCCGGCCGCTGAGTCCGCGCAGTTCGTCGGCGTTGATCTTGAGCACGTCGACGACGCCCCGCAGGGTCTCGTCCACGTCTCTGACGCTGTCGAGGACGACGGGCAGGCCCCGGCGTCGGGCTGCCGAGGCCACGCGTCCATAGAGTTCCTGCGGCACACCGGGCGGGCAGGTGCCGCAGAGGGCGACTCCGTCGACTCCTGCCAGGGCCGGAGCGAGGGCCTGGGCCATGGCGTCGACGGCGGCGGGGGTGACGGCAGCCGAGGGTTCGATGATCTCGGTCACCCGTCGTGCCGCTTCATCCACCAGGGTGGTGCAGATGCGGGTGGCGCCAGGCACCGGCACGTGGACCGGGTCGATGCCCTGCCGGCGGAGGTCTTCGAGGAGGAGGTCTCCCGTATGCCCTCCCGCGAACAGCGCCACCGTGACCCGAGCGCCCACGATGCGGGCCGCCCGGGCGGCGTTGACGCCCTTGCCCCCTCCCGATTCGACCACGGACGCAGCCCGGTTCACCGCTCCCGGCACCAGGCTGGCCAGCACGACCGTTCGCTGCCAGGCAGGATTGAGACACAGCAGCAAGACTCGGGGGTTTCCGGCCTGCATCCACGCCCTCTCCGACCGTCCTCCGGTCCCGAATGCGCCCTTGCCCCCGCCGGGGGCGGCGCGTCACCCCGGCGGAGGCGGGAGCACGGGATCAGGCCTTGAAGTCCGCGGCTTGGAAGGCGACGCCGCCGGCCGCTTCCACGGCCGGGATCACCTGCAGGACCGCGACGGCGGTCTTGTAGGCTTCTGCCGCGTCGCAGTTCAGCTCCTTCGGGTCGCCCTTGCGGATCGCCGCGAAGAAGTTCTCCAGATGGAGTTGGTGCACGTTCTTGGTCTGGAAGGCTTCCATGGCGGCCTTGCCTTCCGGTCCCATGTTGCTGATCGCGGTGACCAGGGGAACGGCCTGGTGACCGTCCACAAGCACGGTCTCGATCCCCGACATGTAGGGCGGCAACTCCTTGCCGGGCTCCGCGACGTAGTAGCACTTCTTGGGGTTCTCGGAGATGGTGATGGCGCCGCCATCGCCGCCGAAGCGCTCGAAGTAGTGCCCGTAGCTGTTCGTGTTGAGGACCTGGTAGAAGGCCCGGGCCGAACCCGCCTTGGTCTTGTAGTCGTAGGTGCAGAGCACGTCCTCGTACCACTCCCGGTCCGGGAAGTAGTCCGAACCGCCCATGGCCAACACCCGGCTGGGATCGCACTCGAGGAACCAACTGAAGATGTCGATCTGGTGACTCCCCAGGTCCGCAATGGGACCGGCGGAGTACTTCCTGTACCAGCGCCAGTTGCGGAAGTGCTCCATGCTATCGAACCCGAATGCCTTCAGGGTCGCGGCCTCCACCTCGTAGCGGTCGGGCCACTCCAGCTTGGGCTGAACCCCCCGGTTCCATTGCCCGTAGCAGATCGTCAGGCGCCCACAGACCTTGTCGTCCCGCATCATCCTGAGCGCATACTGGTAGACCGGGTTGCTGCGCCGCTGGTGGCCGATCTGCAGCAGCCTGCCCGTCTCCTTCGCGGCCTTGACCATGGCCGCCGCGTTTTCGAGGGTGTTGCTCATCTCCTTTTCGCAGTAGACATCCTTGCCCGCCTTGAGGCACGCGATGGCGTGTTCCGCGTGCCAGAAGTCGGGTGTGGCGACGATCACCGCGTCGAGTTCCTTCTCCTTGTCCAGCATTTCCCTGTAATCTTCATAGGCGTTGACGGATTCGCCCCAGTCTTCGTGGCCGTCCTTCTTGTACTGGCTCTTCAGCCGGCGGCTGGCGTAGCGCTGGCTGTAGGACCAGATGTCGCACACGGCGCGGAAACGGATGCCGGGTATGCTCAGGCAGTCGTCCATCAGGACGCGGCCCTGGGTCCCTGCCCCCAGCAGACCCACGTTGAGGACGCGGCCCTCGGCGCCACCTTCCGCACTCAGAGCGCGGTTGGCCATCATCGCCCCCGCACCCATCGCCACCGCGCTCTTCACAAACTCCCGACGGTTGACGTCCATGGTCGTCATTCCTTCTCGATCCATCCAGGCACTGCCAGACACGAACACACAACCATACCTAATGTGCCACGTGTCCCGCGGCCCGCAAGCGCGGGGGGAGGCGCGGGGGGAGGCGCGGGGGAAACCGAAGGCGAACCCGAGCCGGGCCGGGCGCAATCCGGCTTCCGCTCCGGCCACGGGGTCACAACCCCCGTTCCGCCCGGGACCACCGGGACCGGGGGCCTGGAGGGCCGGGCTGTGTCCCGGCCGGAATCCGGGAGGCGGGTCCGGCGTCCCCGCCCCACCCGGGCTCCCGATCCCATTCCGCCCGGGACCACCGGGACCGGGCGCCTGGAGGGCCGGGCTGTGTCCCGGCCGCGGCGCCCCGGGGCAATCGCCGGTCGACCTTCGACAAAGCTCAGGTTCTGCGAGAGACCGCCTCCCACACGGGAGCCCGCGAGGCCGCGGGCGCTCCAGACCATGGTGGGACGATCAGTCCGGTGCCGGCAACGGGCCGGGCTCGGCCGGTTCCATGCCCGGCAGGATGCCCACCAGACCCACGTCATCGACGAAAGCCCGCCCGCCGCCCGGCTTGAGCAGGGACACGACCGCCGTCGCTCCGACCGTATTGCCGGTGCGGAAGCGGAGGCGGATCTGTTGCCAGCCCTCGGCCGGTTTCGAAGATGCGCTGAGGGGTTCGCCGCCCCAGTCACGGATCCCCAGGCGGACTTCGGCGGCATCCTCGAGGCGGACCCAGGCCGCCAGGTCGTAGTCCTGCTGCGGCCGGAGTCCCTCGATGGTCTGCTCGATCCCGTCGTCGCCGTCCCCCTGCAGAGCGGCTCCGGCATGGATGACCGTGTTGCGCTCGGCGTAGCTCACCACGATGCCGCCGGGGCCGCGGACGATGGCGGCGGCGCCGGCGTGGGTGGCCTTCCAGGGCCCGAGCTGTCCTGCCCAGCGCTGCCAGTCGAAGGAACCGTGCCGCACCAGGTTCCTCAGGGGCGTGTCGACGGGAGCATAGGCCGCCTCGGGCGGGTGCTCGAAATCGTGCCCCGGCACCCAGTCCGGCACGCCCGCGCCGTAGGCCCCCACGTCCGCGCTCCCCCCTTCCCCCGAAGCGCTGAGGCCGGGAAGAAACACGCCCCGACTCCGGCCGCCGGCCCAGGCGCGGAAGGAGGGAGGGCTCAGGTCCGCGGCGGGGACATTCTCGATGTTGCTGCGGAAGACAGCCTGGGGATGACGCTGGATCGTTCCCTGGACGGCATTGTTGGCGTAGAGGCAGCCGTACATCCAGTCGCTCTTCCAGCGTCCCCAGTTCCGCGCGTTATCGAGCATGGTGTTGTGAGCCACGATGTTGTACAGCGACGGCTTGTTCAGCCGGATGGCATCGCCGCGGATGTTCCAGCAGACGTTGTGATGCACGAAGTAGTTGCTGGTGAAGTTATCCAGGTAGATGCCCATGCGGGTGCCGGCGGCCCGGTTGTCGTGACACCAGTTGAAGCGGAACTCGGTGCCGCCTCCGTCCTGACCGCAGACGTAGGTTGCCCCGAGGTCATGGGCGATGCGGCCCATGTTGTAGATGTGGTTGTACTGGATGATGTGGGCCTGTCCGCCCGGCTGCATGCAGTCCCGTCCCGCGTCATGGATGGTGTTGTGGCTGATGAGGTGGCCGCTGCCGGAGCATTTGACCGGGGCGCCGTAGGAGCCGCTGCTGTCGATGTGGTGGATCCAGCAGTTGATCACCGCGTGACCTTCCCCGGCCAGGCGGATCCCGTCTCCCACGGAGTAGGCCACCTCGCAATCGCGGATGCGGTTGGCCCGTCCCGAGATGAGGATGCCGGTTTCTTCCCCGAGGCTGTATCCCGTCCGTCCCCCGCGGGTATGGGAGATGTGCGTCAGCCGCAGGCCCTGCAGCACGCACCCCTCGCAGTCCGTCAGGCGGACGGTGGCCCCGAATACCCGCAGCCCGCGCACCTGCACATTGCGGCACCCCGTCAGGTCGAGGACGGAGAGGCGCTCGCGGGCCTCGACGACAACCCTTCCCATGTCCACCCCGTCCGCGGCCCGGAACAGGATGCGCTGGGAGTCCTCCTCGACGAACCACTCGTTCGGCGCGTCGAGTTCGCCCCGGATACCGGAGAGGTGGAATACGCCGCCGCGGCGGTCACCCGGGTTCATGTTCTGGGCAATGGAACCCTGGTCCGGAAGCTCGAAGGAAAGTCGCCTGCCGGCGGCATCGTACCCCTTGACCACAGCAGTCCAACTCGTCCACTTGGCGCCCGCCAGGCACCATAGGACCGCACCCCGCCAGTAGTCCTCCGGGCGCTCGGGGAGATCATCGCAGGTGAGGAAATCGCTGCCGCCCCGACCGATGGCCGCGCCCTCCGGTTCAAGGAAATCATCCCCGGAACGATTCGGCCAGCGCGCCTCCGTCGCCATCGCCCCGTCGACAAAGACCTGGTTGTTCCTGCCCAGGCTCCAGGGCATGGAGCACTGCCACAGGGACGGCTCGACGCGCGTCCAGCCTTCCAGGGGACGGGTCCCGGAGAGCACCGGCGTCTCGCCGGGCCAGGCCTCGATGCGGATCGGGGCATCCGGAGCGCCCAGGTCCCGCAGGACCACGCTCTCCCGATAGACGCCGCCGCGCACGAGACACGTGTCTCCCGGACGCAGCAGGCCGGCCGCGCGGCCAAGGGTGCGGAAGGGGGCCTCCCGCGAACCGGGATTCGCGTCGTCCCCGCGCTCGGAAACGACGTACTCGGCCGCCGAACCCGTCGCGGCGGCCAATACCAGGGTTGCCAGTGCTGTGCGCATGTCTGCCTCACGGCCTTCGGGAAGGCCTTAGCCTGGACTATGCACGCGACAACCACGAATGGACACGAATTCACACGAATGAGAAGCAGTCGTAGGGCTTTGGACCGTGACGC
>JAFGRS010000008.1 GCA_016935045.1 Lentisphaeria bacterium
AAGCGTCCCCCCCAGCCAGGCAGCGCCCGGCAGGACCAGGGCGAATGCCGCCGCGGCGAAGGCGTGCGCGGGCCAGAACTCGGTGTACAGCCAGGGACGCAGCAGGGCAAACGCCAGGGCCACCGCCAGGAGCACGATGGCGTCGGCAGCGAACGACTGCCCGCGGCCCAACCAGGCCAGGGCGGAACCGAACACGATCGCTTCCACCGACTTCCGGAAGGGAAAGCGGAGAACGAAGTAGAGGATTCCGCACCAGAGCAGAGGGATGCGGGCGCCGCCCAGGAACGCAGGCAGTGGTGCCAGCGCCTCGGCCAGGGCAAGCACCGGCAGGGCAGCCGCCACCATGCCGCGGAACCCCATGCGGGGGACCAGCTCCTGGTCCAGAATCTGGGCCGTCAGCCGCAGAGCCTGGGCAAACCGCGCACCCGCCAACTCCAGCCGCTCCGCACTGCTTGGGATTGCCCCGATCATCGCCTCATCCTCCTGTTCGCAACGGCACAGACCCTACCCAACGCACCGCCGCCCATGCCGTCATGCCCCATCCGGAGCGCCGCTGCCCGATCCCGGCCACGGACGCTCATAGTCCACAATGCCCGACGACGATAACAACTCCCGACGACGACCCAGACGAACCTCCAGCTCCGCCCCCGTCAACGACTCCCCCCCTACATACGCCGTGCCGCACTCCGGACAGAACGCCCCGGCCACAGAGGCCGGCACCGGCGCCCCACAGCCCGGACAGGCCGTCAGGCACAACTCGCCACAGTCCGGGCAGTACAGCGGACGGCCCGCAACAGCCCGGATCAGACGCGGACGATAGGCCGTCTCCCCCGAACCGGCATCATAGGGGAACGCACCCGGACACTCCCACAGCGGACAGAAGTGGACCGCCACACGCGAAATCTCGGCGGCCGCCGCCGCATCCTCCCCCGTCAATTCCAGCCCCAGAACGTCCGCTACCCTCGACAGGCTCTCGACGGAGAGCGCGTGACTCCCCATCCCATGCCGCTCAAAGGTGCTTACCGCGCTCTGCTGCACCCCGGCACGAGAGGCCAGTTCCTGTTGCGACAGCCCCGCGGCACGCCGGGCCCGACGCACCCGAAAATGCAGCGGCCCCCCGGCCGCCCCCATGCTCTCCCCCGGCTTCCGTGCCTCCTGGTTGTCGTCCGTAGCGCTCATCCGATTCCCACTCGATAATCAAATGATTATCAAAACATCTAACATATAAACCGCAAGACGGGGGGTTGTCAAGGGCCTGTGGGTCTTTTTTTTGCAGGGCCTCCGTCACGGGGGGTACGCTCGAGGACGACCGGCTCCAGGGCCATGGGGTCAAGCTCAGAGCCTTGAGCAGGGGTGCGTAGGCGCACCTCGCGTAGCGACGGCTTCGTCCTCCAGGCGAGAGGCGGCTGTGGAGGCTGGTGGCGGCGGGGACCCGGGGGCCGATCTTGAAACAGCCCCGGGAATGGAGCAGGATGGCGACCCAGCGGATGCGTCCGGTGGGGGGGGAGGATGGAGGTGGGTCAGCGGGCCAGTTCGCTGCCGGTGTCGAAGAGTTCCGTCAATGCCACGACGCGGTTTTCCTGTCGGGCCCGTTCGGCGGCCACGCCCACGGCGACGCTCCAGAGGCCGTCCACGGCGGTGGCGCGGGGTTGTTCGCCGCCGCGGATCGAGGCGAGGAACTGGCGGATGATGTCCGGATCGGAGCCGCCGTGGCCGCCCTGCACGGGGCCGATGCGGTGTTCGATGCGGTCATTGCTCCAGCGGGGCATGCAGAGGATGCTGGACTGGTGCAGATCGGCGTCGGCCCGTCCGTGCGTTCCCTCGACGAGGTAGCGGCGGTTCGTCAGGGGTGTGGCGAAGTACTCCGCGTGCGCGGCGGTGGCGCCGTTGTCGTACTGCACGATGGCGATGCCCTGGTCATGCGTGTCTTTCTCGGAGAGGTACATGCACTGGTCCGGCCAGTAGCCGTCGACGGCAGCGGTCTCCTCGTCGAAGAGGGGGCTGCGGCTGATGGCCACGTCGGGGCAGCGGGTACGGTAGGGACAGGTGCCGCAGCGGGGCCCGGGCTCGACGCCGGGCGTGGTTTCGAAGGGCAGGTTCTCGGGGCGGAAGGTGAACACGTTGGCGAAACAGGCCACCTGCGTGGGACGCACCGCGGGGCCCAGGATGTAGTGGATGACGTCGAAGTCGTGGGAGCCCTTGTGGATGAAGAGTCCTCCCGTGCAGGCGCGCAGGCGGTTCCAACGGCTGTGGTACGTGCGTCCGCCGTGGTAGTGCTCGACGGCCTGCACGCTGAAGATGCGTCCGAAGGTCCCCGCGGCCGCGAGTTCGTGCAGGCGCTGGATGACGGCGTTGTGTCGCAGGTTGAACCCCATGCTGAGGGTTTTGCCGGCGCGGCGGGCCGCTTCGATGATCTTCAGGCAGCCCTCGACGGTGGTGGCGAGGGGTTTCTCGATGTAGACGTGTTTGCCGTGGCGGAGTGCCGCGAGGGCATGTTCCTCGTGCAGGCAGTCGATACTGGCGATGACGACGGCATCGACATCCCGGCGTGCGGCCAGTTCCTCGGCATCGGCATGGATGTCGGGCCGGATCCCGAGCAGGGCCGCGCCCTTGGCGGCCCGGGGGGTGTTGGGGTCGGCGAAGGCGACGATGTCGACCGTGTCCGCATGGGACTTGACGAAGGCTCCGGCGAAGCAATGGATGCCGCGGTTCCCGGTCCCGATGATTCCCAGTCGCAGTTTGGCCATGTCGACGGTCCTTTCGTGCCCGGGGGCCGGGTCACCCCGCGGCGGCCGGTCCGGGTCCGTTGTCCGCCCTGGACGGGGGACGGTTGCGCCTGCTTCAGGGTTGGGGTGCGGCCCCCTCCGCCTGCCAGGGCAGGAAACAGATCTTGAGCGCCTGCTTGCGGCGGAGCCTGTCGATGCCCTCGGTGTAACGGCTGAAGGGCAACCGGGCGCTGATGAGAGGCGCCAGATCGAGCTTGCCCGCCGCGATCAGGTTCATGGCGCGTCGCGCCGCCGCGGAGTTGTGGGGTTCGTAGCCCAGCAGCCAGAGTCCGCCGAAGTGCCGGGGGCCGAAGGCGACCTCTTCGCGCAGGACGCCGAAGATGGCCACCGCCTGGCGTGTCCGGTCCATGAGGAACTCGATGGAGGGTTTGAGTCCGGTGCAGTCCACGGCGGCGTGGACGGCGCGGGGGGCGTTGCGTCCGGCCGGCCAGTCGCCGGCGCCGGGGTCGCAGAGGCTATCCGCTCCCAGTTCGGCGGCTGCCTGCCGGCGTTCGGGGATGGGGTCGATGCCGATGACTTCGGCGGCGCCGTAGGCCTTGGCCATCTGCACGGCCACGAGGCCGGCGGGGCCCAGTCCGGCAATCGCGACGCGGCGGTTGCGCACCGCGTCGATGCGCAGGAGCTGGTCGAAGGAAACCTGCACGCACATGGCCAGTTCCAGCGAAGTGACCGCATCCCAACCGACGCCGTTCGGGATCGGAAGCACATGGTCCGCATTCATTACCACGAACTGCGCATAGCACCCCGGACGGTGGTGCCCGGCGTCCCGCCAACAGGCGACCCGGGTCCCTGCGGCGAGACCGGTGACGCCCGGTCCCAGCGCGGCCACCAGACCCGCCGCCTCGTGGCCGGGCTGGCCCGGGGTGTAGGGATAGGCAAGGGACCCGCCCGGGAACATGGCGACGCCGTCGAGCACGTGGATATCCCAGTGCGGACAGGTGTTTACCTGGACAACGCGCACGAGGACTTCCCCGGTGCCGGGTTCGGGAACGGGCGTCTCCTGCCAGGTGACGGTCCCCGGGGCAATGATCTGCAGGGATTTCATCTCGTTTTCTCCAGGCTCATACGGTTTGAATGGCCGCCGGAATGCCCGGGCAGTGGCCGCGGGACGCGGCCGCTCCAGGCGCTGCGGGCGGGGGCGCCTCTCACTCCGCGATGAGGTCGCCGGACAGTTCGATGTCCAGCAGCTCGGAGAGCCTCTCGGCATCGTCCACTTCGCAGCTCCAGACACGGATGGTGCGCCATCCGGCCGCCGCGAGTTCCTCTTCCCGGTGGCGGAGAGCGTCGTTCGTCCGGGGCACGGGGGGATGGCGGCGGCCCTGGGCGCGACACTCCGGGTGGCTGTACCGCCCGCAGTCGATGACCTCGACCACGGCATGGCGCCGAGTCAGCCGCATTTCCTCGATCCCCTCCGTCAAGCCTTGCCGGAGGCGGAAGCGGTAGCCCAGGCGGTGCAGCAGCGAACGGACCGTCTTCGCGGTCGAATCGAACCTTCCGGATGTGCCGTTCATGACAGTCCTCGCCGGCCGCTGCCCGCGGGGCCGCGGTGCCCGCGGGGGGGCGGGGCAGTTATCCATGGTGTCAGCGCAATCTGTATCCCCGAATCTGTGCCGGCGAGGCCGCGGGCGGTCCTCGCCGGCCGCCGCCCGCGGGGCCGCGGGCGGTCCAGCCCCGTATGGGGCGGTCAGCCGACCTCGGGGTTGGGGACATAGGTTCCGCCGCGGCAGGCCTTGAGGTAGTTCAGCCCCCTCACCTGCCCCATCATCTCCAGCTCCCCCTTGTAGACCGGGTCATGCCAGCCCTCGATGTCGATGGTGCCGGTGTACCCGTTCTGACGCAGGATGGTGATGATGTCGGTCCAGTTCGAGTCGCCGAAACCGGGGGTGCGGTGGAAGACGAAGGGCTTGGGACCATGGACGCCCTGCTCGCGGATCACGTCCCAGAGAACGGTCGCGTCCTTGCCGTGCACGTGGAACACGCGGGGCGCCCACTTGCGCAGCTGGGGAATGGGGTCGATGAGGTGATTCATCTGGTGGCAGGGCTCCCACTCGAGGCCGATGTTCGCGGCCGGGACGGCATCGAACATCTTCTCCCAGGCGGCGGGGGTGTGGGCGATGTTCCAGTCGCCGGACTGCCAGGTTCCTCCCATGTCGCAGTTCTCGAAGCCCAGGCGAACACCCCGATCGGCCGCCCGTCGGGACAGTTCCCCGAACACCTCGCGGAATCGAGGCAGGGATGCGTCGATGGGCTTGCCCCGCAGCCGGCCCGTGAAGCCGCAGATCAGATCGGTGCCGAAGAGGTGCGCGTTGTCGATGAGGCGCTCCCAGCAGCGCAGGGATTCCACGTCTTCGGGCTGCGTCTCGAGGGGATTGCCGAAGATGCCGAGACTGCTGACGATGGCGCCGCTGCCTGCCAGCGCCTCAGCCACCTCCCGGGCGAGGCGTTCCAGGTCCGTGTCGCCGATGGTCTTCCAGAAGGTGATCTCGAAGGACTCGAAGCCGTGGGGCAGGATGGCGCGGATGTACTCCGGGTTCTTCTGTCCCTTGTTGACCAGCGTGCCGATGCGGATGCCTTCCTTGCTGAACATGGGCCTGTTCTCCGGTAGGGTGTGTTCAGGGTTCCAGGTGCTCGGCCCGGTGCCTGAGGGCCCGGTCCCAGTAATCATCGAGGAGTTCGATGCCGAACTCGGCCACCATCTCGTGCACGCTCAGTCCATCCATTTCGGAGGTGAGCAGGACGCAGCCGAGGTGTCCCGGATCGGTGATGGTGACGCCGCGTCCGTAGCGTTGTTTGAGGGAACGGAAGCGGGCGTTGTTGTAGTCGATGTGGGCCAGGACGCAGTCCAGGTTGATGGTGGCGGTGACCCAATGGTAGTAATTCGTGCTGGCCGCGACCAGTTCGCCGAGAGGGTTGATCACGGTGCACTGGTCTCCCGCGACCGCGCCCACGAAGTAACTGCGGCAGGAGTAGGCCCAGTAGTTCTGCATGAAGCCGCCGTGGTACATGCTCGAGAAGACAATGAGATCGGGGCGCTGGGCGGCGACCTTCT
>JAFGRS010000518.1 GCA_016935045.1 Lentisphaeria bacterium
AACTGACGGAGGCGCCGTGATGCCCGGGGGTGTGCGTGACGCCGCTCCCGGGGGCCCTGCGTTCTCTCAGACAGGATTCGGGACGATTCCCATGCTGCTGATCCTCTGCCATTGCATCCGGCGTCGGCTCCTCGATCCGGCGGCCGTCGAGGGACTCCGGCGTGCCGTCCACCGGGCGGGATGGCAGTGCCTCGAGACGGGTGACCTCTGCGACGCCGTGGCCGGGGGCGATGGGGCCATCCTCGCCGCCCTCCGCCAGGAGGGTTGCGCCTTGGCCGGCTGCCATCACCGGGCCCTGGCCGCACTCGCCGCCCGGGCCCGGGACGACGCCGCAAACCCCATCCTCACCCTCGATCTGCGGGGGGAAACCTGTGCCCGCGCCCTGGCGACCCTCGGCCTCGCCGACGCACCCCCGGACGCCGACGTGCCGCCCCCCCCGGCCCTGGCCGGCGAAGACGCGTGGTACCCCCTCATCGACCGGGAACGCTGCACCGACTGCGGCCGCTGTCGTGAGTTCTGTCTGTTCGGCGTTTTCGGGCCGCGGCAGGCCGGCGGCGTGCAGGTGGCGACGCCGCGGAACTGCAAGCCCAACTGCCCGGCCTGTGCCCGCATCTGCCCGGCCAATGCCATCCTCTTCCCCAAAAGCCCGGACCGCGCCATCAACGGCGCCGTGCTCGACGCCGCGGAACTGGCCTCGGCCCGCATCCGACTCGATCCCCGGACCCTCGTCGGTGGAGACCTCCGCGCCCGGCTGGCGGCGCGGCGCCGCCCGGAGCTGCCACCCCTGTTCCGCCAGGGCCTCTTCGGCTCCGCCTCCCCGCGGCCGGACCGCGGCGCCAAGGGAGAGCAGTCATGATCGGCAGGTTCGCCTGGCGGCTGCTGCGGGAGACGGACCCACGGCTCCTCTGGAAACTCGTGCATACCCTCGGCTGGAAGGGAATGCGGGCAATCCGAAGCTTCGAACGACGACGCGACCGGGGCGAGACCTTCCCTGCCTTCCTGTTTCTCTCCATCACCAACGCCTGCAACCTCCGCTGCCAGGGCTGCTGGGTGACGCAGTCCTCCCCGCCGAAACACCTCGAACTCGAAACCCTGAACCGGATCATCGAGGCCGGAAAACAGCACGGTTGCTCGTTCTACGGGATCCTCGGCGGCGAACCCTTCCTCCATCCGCGCCTGTTCGACCTCCTCCGCGCCCACCCCGACTGCTACTTCCAGGTATTCACCAACGGCACCCTCATCACCCCGGAAACCGCCGCCGCTCTGCGCCGCCTCGGCAACGTGACGCCCCTGATCAGCATCGAGGGTTCGGAAAGCGTCAGCGACGTGCGCCGCGGGGGCGCCCGGGTCTTCGCCCGCAGCCTCGAAGGGCTCCAGGCCTGTGCCCGGGAGAGGCTTTTTACCGGCGTCGCCTGCAGCATCTGCAAGTCCAACCTCGAAGACCTCGCCGGCGAGCCCTTCGCCCGCCGCCTCGTCGAGCTGGGCGTGCACTACCTCTGGTACTACATCTACCGTCCCGTCGGGCCCCGGCCCGCTCCGGAACTGGCCCTGGACCGGGACGAGGTCCGCCGCCTCCGCCGCCACATCGTCGCCCTGCGGCGCAGGGCGCCCCTCCTGGTCGTCGACTCCTACTGGGACCATGACGGCAAGGCCCTCTGCCCCGCCGCCCTCGGCATCAGCCACCACGTCAACCCCTTCGGCGATCTCGAACCGTGTCCCATCATCCAGTTCGCCGCCGACAACCTCGCCCGGGCCGACGACATCGCCGGGACCATCGCCCACTCCCCCTTCCTCGACCGCTTCCGTGATGCCGTGCCGCGACGCACCCGGGGCTGCATCGTCCTCGAAGATCCCGCCGCCCTCGCCAACCTCCTCCGGGAAACCGGCGCCCGCGACACCACCGGGCGCGGTACCGGCTTCGCCGAACTCGCCGCCCTGTGCCCCTGCCAGAGCCACCACATGCCGGGAGACGAGGTGCCGGAGGACCATTGGGCCTACCGCTTCGCCAAGAAACACTGGTTCTTCGGCTTCGGGGCCTATGGATAGGGACGCCGCGGCACAGAACGACCGGATGGACCATGGCAGATCTGGATCACACCCGACCCGAACCGGCAGCAACCGCCGATCGCCGCGTTCCCCGGGACCGCTCCCGCAGGGATCGGCTCCATGCCGCCGTCGCGGAGTACCTCGAAGCCCGGGACCTGGTTCCCCCTCTGACCCTGGACGAGATCCGGCTCCATGCCGAGGAGGTCGCCCGGGCGCACGGGTTCACGCCCTATGTCGACTACCTCATGGCATTGCTGGGCAGTGCGCTCTGGCGGGATACCGTCGCCGCGGTTCCCTATGACCGCCGCATTCTGCTGCTGCCTCAGTGCCTGCGCTCGACGGCAGCCTGCCGCGCGCAGGCGGATGCCTACGGGCTGCTCTGCGCCGGCTGCGGCACCTGCCCCATCGCCGAACTGACCGCCGAAGCGGAAGCCCTCGGCTACGTCGTGCTCGTGGCCGAAGGCACGACCGTGGTCACCCAACTCCTCGAACAGGGCCAGATTGACGCCGTGATCGGGGTGAGCTGCCTCGAAGCCCTCGAACGCTCCTTCCCCCACCTGGCCGCCGGGGCAATCCCCGGCATGGCCGTGCCGCTGAACCGCTGCGGCTGCGTGGATACGACCGTCGACGTGGACCGGGTCAGGGAATTGCTCTACCTGCGTGCCGACCGGGAGGAATTCCGCCTGGATGTCGAAGCCATCCGCCGGGAAGTGGACGGTTGGTTCCAGCCCGCCGCCCTCGAAGCCGTCCTCGGCTCGGATGGCGGCGACCCCGGACGGATCGCCCTCGAATGGCTGGGGCGTTCGGGCAAGCGCTGGCGGCCCTTCCTGACCGCGGCGGCGTGGCGGGCCCTGGCGGGAACATCCGCCGGTTCGGAGGGGGAGGCGGTGCGCCGCCTGGCCCTGGCGGTGGAGTGTTTTCACAAGGCCAGCCTGATCCACGACGACATCGAGGACGGCGACGGGACGCGGTACGAACAGCCGGCCCTGCACGTTGCCCGGGGCGTCCCCATTGCCCTCAACGTGGGAGACCTGCTCATCGGCGAAGGCTACCGCCTCGTGGGCTGCTGTGGCCTGCCCGCGGAACGTATCGCGGCCCTCCTGCGGGTGGCTGCCGACGGGCACCGGCTGCTCGCGGTCGGCCAGGGCGAGGAACTGGCGTGGTGTCGGTCGCCGGGACCCTTGCACACGGACCGCCTGATCGATGTGTACCGCATGAAAACCGCCCCCGCCTTCAGCGTCGCACTGCGCTTCGGGGCCATCTGCGCAGGCTGCGACGACACCGACGAACCCCTCGATCGCTTCAGCGCTGCCCTCGGAACCGCCTACCAGATCCGCGACGACCTCGATGACTTCCGCGACAATCCGCCCGACAACGAACGCCTGCAACGACTCCAACATCCCACCATCGTCGCCGCGGTGGCCTTCGAATTCGCCGACGAACACTCCCAGATGGCCATCGTCGAGGCTTGGCGCCAAGGGAATCTGCACTGCGCCGCGGGCCGCCGCCTCGCCGAACTCTCCGCGCACCCCGCGGTCCTGGGCAAGGTCGACATGCTCCTGGAACACTACCGCAACGAAGCCGTCCGTTCCCTGGCCTCCCTGCGCAGTTCCCAGCTCAAGCTCCTGCTGCGCCGGCTGACCGGGCGCATCCTGGGCACGGGGGTCCGCGCCTGATGGACGGCGGCGACATCGCGGCCGACCTGGCCCGGACGGCGGCGCGTACCCGGCGCCTTCTGGCCCCGGAGGCCGTGGCCCGGGTGGCTGCGTTCACGCAGACCTGCCGTACGCAGGAGGGCGCCTTCCGGGGCCGTGGCCCCGCGTCGGATCTCTACTACACCCTCTTCGGGCTGGCCGTGCTGCGGGCCCTGCGCTGCGGGGTGCTCAGCCGGGACCTGGCCGCCTACCTGGACCGGCAGCCGCTCGGCGACCTGGATCTGGTCCACCTTGCCTCCCTGGTGCAGTGTCGGCGTCTCCTCCATCCCCTGGGCGTGTCGCGTCGTTTCCGGGACGATGCCATGACCGCGCTGGCCCGATTTCTGACCCCGGATGGGGGGTTTTCGGAGGTCTCCGGCCACACACGGTCCACGGCCTACGGGACCTACCTCGGGGTCCTGGCCTACGAGATTCTGGGATGCCGTCTGCCCGATCCGGGAGCGACGGCGGTCGCGGCCTGCCGTCATCTCATGCCGGCGCCGGGCGGCGCCCCGCTCTCCGGCTCCCTCAATGCTCTCTGCAGCGCCGCCCTGGTTGCCCATGCCCTCTGCGGGCGGCTGGCGTTGGACCGGATCGCGGCTGCCATCCACGGCTTCCGGGACTTCGAGGGCGGCTACCGCGCCCATGCCTCGGCGCCCTGCCCCGATCTCCTGTCGACGGCCGTTGCGGCCTTCGCGCTCAAGCGCTTCGGCGTGCCGCTGCGGGGCCCCGATGCCGTGGCCACGGCGTCCTTCGTGCAGGGGCTCTGGCACGAGAACGGCGGCTTCCTGGGCTGGCTCGACGACCGGACGGCCGACTGCGAGTACACCTTCTATGCCCTCCTGGCGCTCGGGGCCCTCGAACCATGAGCACCGCGTCCACCCGGGACCCCCACACCGGCATGCCCGAGCGTCC
>JAFGRS010000519.1 GCA_016935045.1 Lentisphaeria bacterium
CTGAAGCCGGTACTACAAGCCTTGTCTCCAGCGCATTCCCGGGTTCGTAGTACCGCCTTCAGGCGGTCCCCAGTAGGGCCGGCGCCCTCGACGGCCGATCCCCTTCCGGGATGGTGCGCGGAGGGCCGCGCCCCGCACTGGGGAGAGAAGATGGTGCGCGGAGGGCCGCGCCCCGCACTGGGATTACTCGAGTTCCCGGCACAGCGTCAGGAACTCCGCCACCTGGCAGTTGCGCGGGGCCGTGGGATGGGCGGGATCGTGCGCCGAGACGACCTGCAGGCGCAGGGCGCGGCAGCGTACGGTCCGCTCGAAGTCGATCAGCATCGGCTCGTGCCCGCATGTCCCGCTCCGCAGCGGCCTGCCGTCGGCGAGGAGGACCCAGTTCCGGGGGCCATATCGGGGCCGGGGCAGCAGCATGACATGGGAGACGTCCGCCTCGCCCTCGAACGTGACCTCGAGCCATTCCGGACGTTCCGGCGTGGGGCCATCGCCGGGGCGTGCTCCGCGGGAGGATACCCAGAATGTGGCGGGGTCTCCGTCCGCCGCCAGCGTGGCGGGGTGTCTTTCGGACTCGGTGCCGGCGCGGACCCGTTGCACCGGGACGCGGCGGAATTCCGGGTGGTCCGGGGCAGGGCCGGTCTGCACTTCGATGCGATGCTCGCCCGATTCCGGCCCGTGGAACAGCAGCCGCGATCCGGTCTCGTCCTGTTCCCAACGGATTTCTCCGGCCAGGCTGCCGGTCTCTGCGGGCGTGCACCCTGGGAACAGCACCGCCCATCGTGCCGCGGACGGGTCGGGCGTCACGGCGTCGAGGGTATCTTCAGCGGCCCCGGAGCGGTTGAAGCGGTCCGCCGCGGTGTAACGCAGGGAGAGCCCCGGCCCCACGGCGACGCCGAGCCCTCCGGAGACCCACACCCAAGATCCCGCCGCCTCGATCCGGCGCCCCGAGAGCGCCGGGACCGTCGTTCCTCCTCCCTCCCAGACGAGCCGCCGTTCGCCGCCTGTCAGAGTATGGTTCTCGATGCCGACGGGGAACACGCTCGTTCCCTCCTCGGGGACCAGGAACGGCCGGCCGGGCGCCTCGATCAGGGCCACGGCATCCCCCACGCTGACCATCCGGACGCGCGTCGGGCCCGACAACGCATCCGGCAGCAGGATCTCGGCATCGAATCCCGTGTCGTCGGCACGACAGCGCAGCAGGCGGGTCCCATCGCCGGCCGAGGGGAACGGGGGGAGCGTGATCAGACCCGGGACCCGCGGCGTGACCACGAAGGGGGATTCCGGGGGCGCCGCGGCCGCGGGAAGCACCATGGCCATGGTCCGAGACCCGTAGCTCAGGGATGCGAAGCCGCGCCGGCTGCGCTGCACCAGGACTCCAACGTGGGGCAGATGGTGGATCCGACTGCCCGGGGGCCGCTCGATACCGTTCGGAAAGCGTGCCAGGCGGTGGTGCCAGTAGGCCAGGGCCAGCCGCCGGGCCATCACCGCCTCGCGGTAGAAGCCGTCCGCCACGCTGTCGCCGGTGAAGCGCCCGTCGTCCGTAGTATCCTGGCGTTGACGCAGGAGTCGGGCGACCCGGTTCTCCGCCCAGCGCGCCGTGGGGTCGTCGAAATGCCGTCCGATCCAGGCCAGGTAGGAGACCTGTCCGTAGCCGTGCAGGGCCCAGTCCAGGCCCGCTGGATAGGCGGTCTCGCCGCTGTCCAGCAGCAGGGCCGAGGCGCAGTCCCAGGCGGGCAGAACGTTGTGCTCGGCAAAGGGGGCCAGTGCCGCCGCCGTCGCCGGATCGGCCAATGCGGCCATGATCCAGGAATCGCCCAGGCTCATGCCGGAGACCATCAGGTACGAAGGATGGAAGAAACCATGGTTTTCGCAGGCGAAGTCCGCCGTCAGGGTCTGCGTCGTGATCCACTGGCCGAGGGTCCCCTCCGCGCTGTCCGGCGCCGTATAGGTGTTCGCAAGATAGCGCCGGGCGGCATCCAGCCAGGCTTCCCGCCGCGGATCGTCCCGCAGCCACGCAGCCGCCAGGCAGAGGACATTGCTGTTCCAGGCGTTTTCCTCGGCTTTCGAGTCCCCCCGGAACCCCGAAGCGGGGGCTATCGCGGCGCGCGCGTCCGCCTCGTCGGCCACGGCCCGTCGGCAGGCGGAGAGCACGTCCTCCGGCAGGTGCTCCCGCATCAGGACGGCCGTGCATCCCAGGGAACCCGCCCACAGGGAACTCTGCCAACTCGCTCCCCAGGACTGGCCGTCGACGCAACGGTCCGTCCCCGTCCGGTGCGTCCCCGCCGCGTATCGCAGGGCCCGGATCAGCCGCTCCCGACGATGGTCCGTCGGACTGTCCGCGCGGAACAACGTGGCATAGGCCAGGGCGATGCCGCAGGTGCCGCGGATGCCGCCGTTGCCGCCGCTGCGACCGTCCCCGAAGTAGCCGCTGTCAGGAGGGTTCGCGGTGTCCTGCCACACGGATTCCGCATAGGGCTCGAAGGCCCGCAGGACCTCGAGGTAGTCCCCGGGGAGGTCTGCGAGGGCACCGGTGCCGGCGGCCGACGCCAGTGTCAGCAGCACGGCCCGCAACAGGCTCAGGGATCTTGATCCGGCGGAAAACGGATGACACCCGTGCCGATGCGGTGGCATGGAGCCGGCGGCCTGCCTGTGCGGTACACGCAGACAGGTCTCCGCCGTCTTCGGTGCCCCTCTGTGACGGCCGGGAACTGCCGACTCCACGGACGGATTCGGTATCATCCCATTTCCCGCCGCTTGAGCTGCTGGGCAAGGACAGATGAGGCTGCCGGCCCATTCACGCTGCATATTCCATTCCTGTCTCGTCGGTCATGGTGCCGTCCTTGTCCCCGGTTTCCCGGATCGTCGACGGGATGAATGGCGGGATCGGACGCACGGGATTCCCCGCCGGGGCCGGGCCGGCGTTCCACCGCCCCGCGGGCGCCGAACCGGGATTCCGGCTCAAGCCGGTACTACGAGCCTCGTCTCCAGGCGTTCCACGTTCGCGCCGTAGGTCACAGGACTTTTCCCGCGGAAGCAATCCCACGTGGATCGCGACGCGTCCCGGGCGGTCTGAGGCGGAGCTTCACTGGCCCGCGGACCGATCATGGAGAGCCAAAGCAGCAGACGCTGCCGTTCCCGAGGGTCAGGAAGACGCGTTCCGCCGCCACGGCGATGCCGTTGAAGACCGGGGACGAGGGCAGCTTCTGCTCGGAGAGCCTGTTCCCCGTGCCCGTGTCCATGACACAGAGAACTCCACCCAGGCGGTCCTCGAAAGAGCCCAGCGGGTCCTCCCGAGGCACCACGTCCGGCGGCCCGGCGGTCACCAGACGGGCGCCGGCGAGGGCCATGGCGCGGATGCGCACCGGGACCCGTCCCATCCAACTGCGCTTCTCCCCCTGCATGTTCTTGGCGAAGAGGAGATAGCCCTGGGCGCCGGGGGTGAAAAAGACCGTCGGGTCCAGCCCCCGCAGCGAGTCGAACTGGCGGACGTAGAAGACGTTCTCCTTGTCCCGCACGATCAGGCGCGCGTATTCTCCCCCGTAGGTCCACGGGGTGCGTTTGAAGTAGGTGTCGTCCAGCAGCCCGTGCCTGGCCACGAGGTCCGGTTTTGCGCGGACGGGGGTCAGGTCCTTGGCGAAGGCGGCGCTGCGCATGTGGATCGTCTCGCCGTCGCTCATCATGACATCCGGGAGTGTCCCCATGGGCAGATTGAAGTTGGTGTCGAAGTCGCCTTCGGCGTAGTCCGGCCCTTCGAGGCGGGTGCCGTAACGGACCTCGCCCGTCACCGCGTCGAGACCGTACACCCGGATACCGCCGTCGAGTTGCGACGTGCGGCCCGCGGCGCAATAGGCCACGCCGTCCAGCACCAGCACACTGCCGTGAACCGGCCAGGCCGACTCCAACTGACCGAAGGCCCCGATCAGGCGGTCCGCCGGGGCCGCGCGGAAGGACCAGACCAACTCCCCGTCCCCCGCACGGAGGCAATACACGCGGCCGTCCGCCGAACCGAACAGCACCGTGCCGGTGTGGTACGTCGGCGGCGAATCCACCCGGGCGCCGGCAAAGAACTCCCATTGCAGTTCCCCTCGCGCCGCGTCCAGGCACAGGACCCGGTGCTCGTCCTGGCTGGCCACGAAGACCTTGCCCGCGGCAACGGTGGGCGCCGACACGCGGCCGCCGCCCGCGAAGGTCCACAGCAGCTTCGGCTCATCCGCCACCGTCGTCTCCGCCGAGCCCGTGCGCATGGCATCGGACCGGAATGTCGGCCACTCCCCGGGGACCGCTGCGGGACCGGTTGCCGAGCCGTAGGCAGGCCCGCGCCGCAGCGCGTCCGCCTGCGACAGCACCGGTGCGTCCGGCCGCCGCGGGGTTGCCGGCGCCAGGGCCAGGAAGCCGCTCAGTTTCTCGTCGATATAGCAGGCGCAGGGATGTGGGGGGACGTACTGGAGGCCGTTGGCGGGCATCATGCCCACATGGCAGGTGGAGCGCACCCAGTTGTGCACGGTGTGCCTGCCGCCGTCGAGGCTGACGAACTCGGTACCCCGCCGGCTGGCGAGGATGAAGCGGCTGGTGGCTTTGTTGCGATAGCAGCGGTGATGGTGATTGGCCTTGAACATGGTGCCCAGGTCCACCTCCCGGCGCCGCTCGCCCGTGCGCAGGTCGTAGCCGTAGACATGGGTGGGATACAGCGACCGCATGGTCTTGCCGCCCTGCTGATACTCGCCGGAAACCAGATCCTCGCCCCAGGTCCAGACCAGGCCGTCGATGACAAACACGTCCTTCCATTCGTACCAGAGGTGTCCGATGTAGCGCTTGGGCTGCTCCCAGAGCAGCTTGCCGTCCCGGGACGCGAATGCGGCCAGCTTCCCGGGGCTGGCATGCACCACCACCCCGTCGCGCACGATCATGGTGCCGTTCCAGAGGTTCTCGCCGGCCTGCATCCCCCCGGCACTGTGGTCGGACTCGGCCTCGGGGAAATCCGCCCGCCACAGCTCGGCTCCGCTCCCGGCATCGACCCCCACCAGTTCCGTGCCGTCGATCAGGGCGATCGCCCTGCCGTCGGTGGCCGGGTTCAGGGCCGGGTCCAGGGCGGGGGGTTCGATACCGCCGTAGGCTTCCTTCCAGCGGATGTAGTCCGTCACCGTGCCCCGGTAGGTCTTGGCGGTTTCCCACAGCACCCGCCCCGCGGCGAGGTCCCAGGCCATCACCCTGGCCCCGCCCGGCCGCAGCACCGTCAGGATGAGCCGGTCGCCGGCGTGGAGGATCTCCCCCGTCGGCTCGGTCTCGGGGAAGGTGCGCAGCAGCTCCCCGGTGCGCGCATCCAGTTCGGAGACTGGCGCCTTGTAGCCCAAGGTGACGTAGACCCGATCGCCCACCGCCACCAAGCGCTTGCGGATGTTCAGCGGAATATCCCCGGGACGGGCGCTGAACCACGACTTCTTCCACTCCCGCCAACCCCAACGCCGGATCGGCACCCGCCAGAGCAGGACCCCGTTGAAGGCATCCCGGGCCACCAGGGCCCACTTATCGGGCAGGTCGTGCTGGCCCGTGAGGCTGATGGGGGCCTCGTCCACAATGGCGAAGAGGCGTCCCCGGGCGGTGACGACGACCCCGACGCTGGAATCGGTCTCGTGGGAGCGCAGCCATTGAGGGTCGGTGACCCACTGATAGTGTTCCGGCGGCCCCACCACCGTGTCCTCGGCGACGGGGTTGCCGTCGGCCCCGTGCAGGTAATGCGTCCACTCGTCGATCTCGGCCGGCCAGGGCTTGCGGCCCCGGACCCAGGCGCCGTCCGCCTCCGCCACACGCACCTCTTCCGCGCCGGCCTCCCGCAATGCCCGGGCTGCCATGGCTGTCCACGCACCGGGCGTCGCGCCGGGGAAGCCCACGTACACTGTCCCCAGCGGCGCAAGCACCCGCAGGACCTCTTCCATGCTGGGGGGATCCCCCGCCAGAACCGCGTCCGGATGCAGGATCGCGATATTGACCAGGTTGTCCGTGTAGGGCAGTCGGGCGCCGCGCAGCAGATCGGCGGACACGGTCCCGTAGCCGCCGCCGCCGCGGATGCCCTGCCGCACCGCGGCCAGGGTCTCCGGGGACATGCACAACGCCTGCACCACGAAGGCGCCGTGCTTGCCGAAGGCTGCCGCCAGCTCCCCATCGCGGGCATGAAGGAGCGCACAGACGCCCCCCGCCGCCCCGCTGTCCGCCGCCAGGGCTGCCATGCTCTCGAGGGGGCCGCCCCGGGCCGGCGCCCCGGCGGTGACCGCGAGAGCAGAGAGCAGGGCTGCCAGGAGCCGCACCGAACCCCATCGTCCGCCGGAACGGGAGGATCTCATGGTCATCTCTCCGCCTGTTTGCGGATGTCCTCGGGTTCCAGGGCTGCCCCGAAGAACATGACTTCGTCGATGATGCCCTGGAACGCAGTGCAGATTTCGGCGGGGCTGTTGGCCACGTCGAAGCCGATCTCCATGCCCTGGCCCGCATTTCCGGGAATCAGCCCCGGCGTCTTGGCGGAGGCGGCCAGGCTGCCGTCCACAAGCAACTCGATGCGGTCCTCCCGCATCACGCCGGCCAGATGTACCCAGCGCCCCACGACGGGGTCGGTGCCGGCGGCGATGTAGGCGGGTCCGTCCTGGATCAAGTGAATGCCGAACTTGGGCTTCCCGTCCATGATATACAGGGAGAAGCCGCAGAAGGCTCCGCCCCGCGCCATCACGACGCCGTTGGGAGCTTCGGAGTTGACCCAGGCCATGACGGTGAACGGCGTCTGGCCCATGGCGAGGGCAGGGGGCTTGTCCAGCTCGATGTAGGCCCCATTCTCGAAGCGCAGAGCGGATCCCGATTTCCCCTCCACCGGCGTGCAACCCTTGATCTCCCCGTTGCTGCCGCGGCCCGTGACATCTCGTGCCGTCTCCGTGGAACGGTCGTCGAAACTCCAGTATCCCTGCAGCGAGGGGTGCACCGAGAGCGTGAGAATGGCCTTGCCAACGACCGATTTCAGTTCGGCGTCCGATTCCCTGGCAGCCAGCTCGCGGAGCGGGGCGAGGGACCGTTCGTCCCGGCCGGCGATCAGGGAGTGCGCCGCCAGGCGGCGGAGGCGCAGTTCCGGGTCCCGGAGGACCTCGATCAGGGGTGGCACCACCGCCTTTCCCCCCAGATCGACGAGGGTTTCGACGGCCCGCAGACGGACCTCGGATCGCGGGTGCGACGCGAGCTTGGCAAGAGGGCCCACCACCGCTTCCGGGGGCTTGGCGTGGGCCAGGAGCCAGCGGATGTGCGGCAGGTCGGCCGTGTCGGATTCCAGCAGGGAAACCAGATCCGCGATCTGCCCGGGTCCCGCAATCTCCCGCAGGGCCCATGCCGCCTGGTCGCGTACATTCCACACCGGGTCCGACAGGGCAGGCCGCAGGGCCCCGACCGCACGCGTGTCCCCGATCTCCCCCAGGGCATAGGCCGCGTAGAAACGCACGTTCGCATCCCGGTCGCTCAGGGCCGTCACCAGATGGGGCACTGCTGCCGCCGAACGGATCAGGCCAAGGGACCGCGCCGATTCCCGGCGCAGCGCCGCGTCGGCATCCCCCAACGCCTCGCAAAGGGGACCAACCCCCTCCGCCGCCCGCAGCCGCCCGAGAGCCCGAGCCGCCTGGATCCGCACCAGGGACACCGGAGAACGCAGGTCCGCCAGCCCCTGACGGACCGCAACGGCCGGCTCGGCCCACACCGCGGCCGCAAGAGCCAGGCAGACCCCGCACCACCATCCGTGTTGTGCCTTCATCGATCCAGTCCCTGTCTTTCGCCGATGCGGTGCGCCGCAGTACGGGCCCACGGCGGGTAGCCACTGCCCCGGGGACGCCCCGAACCGTGACCCTCTACCCTACCACGCCACCATCGGGACGTCCATCCGGTACGCCGCACGCCCCCGGTACGCCGCACGGTCCCCGGGCGGCAGGTGCGGGACGTTGGCCGTCGGGGACCGCCGGCCCTACCTGGGGGATCCGTGCCCGCGGTAGGGCCCGGCGCTGCCTCCGCCCCCGAAGGCCCGGTCCTCCACCGAATGGCCATCGTCGCTGAGGAAGACGACCAGGGTGTCCCGGGTCAGGCCCGGTTCATCCACTTTGCCCGGCACGCGGCCGA
>JAFGRS010000520.1 GCA_016935045.1 Lentisphaeria bacterium
CTGAAGCCGGTACTACAAGCCTTGTCTCCAGCGCATTCCCGGGTTCGTAGTACCGCCTTCAGGCGGTCCCCAGTAGGGCCGGCGCCCCCGACGACCGTCCCTCCCCCTCTGGTGCGCGGAGGGCCGCGCCCCGTACTGGGATTCCGGCTGAAGCCGGTACTACAAGCCTCGTCTCCAGCGCATTCCCGGGTTCGTAGTACCGCCTTCAGGCGGTCCCCAGTAGGGCCGGCACCCTTCCGGCCCGTGGCCTCACCGCAGTCGCGTGGCCGGGTCTCCGAAGAGGATCCAGGTGCGGCGGATCTGATCGTCCTGGGCGCGGCTCTTGGCCAGCAGGGCCGCTTCGCCGATGGTCAGGTCGGCGCCCCCGAAGAGCCATCCGAAGAGTTCCCGGTTCATGGCCGCTTGTCCGCTGGGCTCGGTGAGGCCGGACGAGGTCCACACCGCCACCGCCCCGCCCTCCGGGTTGCCCAGGAGGGCCTCCGCCAGGCAGTTCGAGTAGACGTCCTGAAAGAGCCCGTTGAGGCAGGTCATGGCCACCACGAAGGGGACATCCGGCGCCTGGGTCAGGCTGGTGGTGGCGGTATCGGTCAACAGGTTGCCGCGCCAGATCCGTGTCGATCCGTGGCCGCAGTAGTTGACCAGAAGGGGGCCTTGCGCGAAGGCATCGAGCAGCCGTGTCCGGGCTTCGGTCGTCCCCAGCGCGCCGCGGAAGATCTCGACCCCCTCGATGCCCGGAGGCAGGATCCCCCCCAATTCCCGGGACACCGCCTCGAAGTCGAACTCACCGTCGTTCTGATCGGCCGCCAGGACCACCTGCCGGCGCGGCTTGCCATCACGCTCGTAGGCGACGATCTTGCGGACCACGGCCGCGGCGTGCTGTGGGGTCCGCACGGGCAGGCGTCCGACCGGGATCTCGGGCACGAAATCCCCGTCGAGGTCGGTGAACCAGTCGTCGCAGGCGGTTTCGAGGTAGTCGGTTCCGACGAGTTTGGTGGGCACCAGGTCGAAGGCGCCGTACCCGAGGCGGTTGCGCGGATCGAAGCTGGCGTCGCCCACCAGCAGCAGGAAGCGCGGCGTCCTGGACCATTCCAGGCAGGCGGTTGCCAGGAAGTCCCGCAGGGCATAGGGAGTGGCCGCGCCGAAGGAGAACTCGTCGTAGACATCGGCGATGTCCACCACGGCCACGTCGAAGCCCTGCTCCCGTCGCAACTCGACCAGGGGATCCAGCGCCGCGATCAGGGCCGCGTGGGCCACGATCACGATGTCCGCGCCGGCGGCGCCGCGCCAGGCGGAGGGTCGGTTGGCCCGGATGTCGGCCGGCTGTTTCACCGCGGACGACGTGAACGCCAGCAGCGAGCGCACCCCCGCGCTCCGCGGCAGCGAGACGGTGTGACGGAAGGCGCCTGCCTCGCCCCGGGTGGTTCCCCGCACCAGGCACAGATCCTCCGGGTCCGTCACGTCGACCACGCGGATGTCGTCGCGCGTGAACCCGCTGATCGTGACCGTCTCCCCTCCGGCAACGGTGCAGGCCAGCGCGTCCTGCTCCGCCACATACAGGCGCGGATAGGTGACCCGGATCGTGTCCACCACGGAGACGTCATCCTCCCCGCCCCCGGCGGACAGGGTGACCAGGTTGTCGCCCTCGAGCAGAGCGCAGGGCAACAGCGGGAACACCGCCGCCCCCAGGTCCCGGCCGTGAAACTCCATGACCCCGAGGGGCACATCGTTGCACAGCACCGTGACGCGATGCGGCGCCAGGGTCACCCCCTGCAGGATCAGTTCGAGTTCCGCTTCGGCGTCCGAAGCCGCATCGGGACAGAGCAGCCGGACGACCCGATCGCAGGGGGCTCCGCCACTGACGACGGCGCCGAAGAAGTTCTCCGCATCCCCATTGCACAGGGCCGCAAGGTAGAGGGTGCGTTCCCGAGTCTCGACCGTGGCCGGGAACGAGCACGGGCCGGAATCGTCTCGGCGGTTCGTGCCGCCCGAGCGCAGTCCGCGCCGGCCGCGCCGGCCGGGGTGCAGCCAGTAGGTGCGCGTGTCGCACCAGGGCGTGTCCAGGCCGACCCCGTAGAACTCGATCGCGTCTCCGGGGTCGAGGCGGCCGTTTTCGCCGCCCATCACCAACAGCGACTGCGCCCGCCCCTCGGCGTACAGCGCCAGCGCCCGGGGATCGGTGTCCGGCGGCAGCCCCGCCCCCAGCAACTGCGCTCCGGCGACCCGATACCAACCCGCCTCCCGCACCCCGATCTCGATCGCGGTCGATGCCGCCAGGGCCCCCTGGATCGCCCACGCATCGGCGCCGGGATCGAACAGCGGCGGCAGCGCGGGCCGCCGCGCGGCGGCGTCTGCCCGCAGAGCGGGAGAATGGCGACGGCTCGAGGACGCGGGCCGCGCCACCGACCCGCGGCGTCCTTCCGCCAGGCGCTCCCGCACCGCCTTGGCCCGTTCGGCGGGCAGCCGGCCCAGGTCGTCCAGGAACGGGGACCGCCGCCAGCGGGGCTGTTCTTCCCGGAGCAGGACGTCCAGCGCGGGCGGGACGATCCGGCGGAAACGCAGGTGGGGATACAGCCGGGTGGCGTCCCGTGCCGCCGTCGGCAGGGCCGTTTCGTCCCCGGGCGCGCTGTCCCCATCGGGGGTGACGGGTCCGTGCAGGGTGCGGGTGCCGTCCAGGTCCACGTCCTCGATCCAGTAGCGCGCGGTGCTGTCCGCGGGGACCCCGGCATCGGTCCACGAGTAGGACAGGCCCGACGCCGGACCGCCGCGCTCCCCGGCCCCCAGGGCCGCCCCCGCGATCAGGCGCTCGGTCAGACGCGTCCAGCGGCCGGCCTGCTCCCGATACACATGAAAGCCGAGATTGTCCTGCTCCCAGCCCGTGCGCCAACACACGAGGATCCCATCCTCCCGCCGCTCGGCGTCAAACCCAATCGCCTCCACCGCCGTGGGAGAAGGGATGGTGAAGGTGACATCCGCCGACATCACCCCTGCCCAGCTGCCGCCCTCGGGCAAACCGCTCTCGTGGAAGCTCTCCTCGGTCAGGCGGAAGGTCACGGGATAGGTCCCGGCGGGAAGGACGGTCTCTCCGGGCTGGTCATTCCCCGGCTGATCCTCGTGCTCGATCTCGCCGTAGAGCGTGATCGTGGACGAACCGGGGTTGCCCTGGTACCACTTCATCCCGTCCAGGTACGTGGTCTGGTTGTCCGGGTCGATGGTGTAGGTCCCCTGGGGGTAGTAGAAGGAGAGGATAGTCTGCCCGGTCTTCCAGAAGACGTGGAAACTGCTGTCGAGGGAGAACTCGCCGGAGGCCGCGCCGTTCTTGTCGGTGACGAA
>JAFGRS010000521.1 GCA_016935045.1 Lentisphaeria bacterium
GGGAGGCCCTCGGCGTTGAGATGGAAGCGACCCTCGCAACCGGCTCCGTCGATGCATTGCTGGCCCTGCAGCAATCCTGGTGGGAGCGCCCATCGCCCCCTTCCTTCCCCTATCAGGAACCCAATGACTGGGAGACCATCTCGGCCGGCTTCCCCGATGACGCCTCCCGGGCGCCCTTCTCCGGAACCGAGGCGGATCTGTTCGACCGGCTGCATGGGGGATGGCTGGGGCGCTGTGCCGGCTGTCAACTCGGGAAACCCCTCGAAATCTGGAACGCTTCGGATCCGGACACCATCGAGAAAACCCTCCGCGCTTCCGGATCCTACCCCCTCGAATTCTACATGAACCCCATCCCGGCCAGCGCCCAACTGGACTGGCACCCCAATCCGACAGCCCTGCTCAGCCCCGAGCGCAGAGCGCTCTGCCGGGGCGGCTTCTCGGCCGTGGCCCCGGACGACGACATCCACTACGTGCTTCTCAGCCAGATGGTCCTCGAACGGTACGGCATCGGTTTCGCATCATCCCAGGCCTTGAGGCTGGTGGCGGACCGCTCCCCCTACGCCTGGACCTGGGCCTCGGGCAAGAACATGATCCGGATGGGCAACCTGGGTCTCGGGCCGCCCGATACGGCGCTCTTCGGGAATCCCTGCCGCCAGTCCCTCGGGGCCCAGATCCGTTGTGATCCGTGGGGCTGGGCAGCCCCAGGGCATCCGTCTCTCGCGGCCCGCCTGGCCTACAAGGATGCCGTCAACTCCCAGACCCGCAACGGCATCTACTCGGGCATCTTCTTCGCCGTGCTTCTGGCCGACGTGCTGGCCCACGGAGAAATCCCCCGGGCCGTGCACACCGCCCTGGCCCACGTTCCTCCCCGCTCGCGGTTGGCGGAGATGCTGCGCTTCCTCATCAACGCCTGCGGCCGGGAATCCGATTGGCGGCCCGTCTGCACGGCCATCCATGAACGCCCCTACCACTATGCCAAACGCTTCAATCACGCGATCCCCAATGCCGCCATTGTCGTACTGGGATTGCTCAAGGGAGAGGGGAACTTCGCCCGTACGCTGGGGATCACCGTCATGGCGGGACTCGATACCGACTGCAATGGCGCTACCGCCGGGTCCATTCTCGGATGTGCCCTCGGCGCGGCGCGCATTCCCACCGCATGGGTCGAACCCTTCCACGACACGGTGCACACCCAACTGCCCGGAATGGCAGCGCTGAGCATCGAGTCCCTGGCGCGCCGCATGACTGCACTCGCCACCCCGACGGCCTTCACCCACACCCGAATCCCGGGGTGATCCCCGCAACCTCCCTCGGCAGACCCCCAGGGCTGCCGAGGGGACACCCGAGGACGCCGGCGGAAGACCGAGCCGCAATCCGGTTCCCAAGGGTATGAACCGGTCGTGCCCCGGTCCACACTTTGCAAAGTGTGGACCGCGCGCGTGGAATCCGCAAGCTGCCCTCTTCTACACTTTGGTAAGGTGTGGACTGCGCGGAATCCCCAAGCTGCCCCCGGTCCACACTTTGCAAAGTGTGGACCGGGGGCACCTCCGAAAGCCGGATGCCGATTCCGGTGGCTCAGGGCTTCCGGGCCCGGGCATGGGAAAGGGTCCGGCCGGCCCGGCGTGCGATCAGTGCGTCCGTCGCCTGGCGGGAGATACGGGCGGCCACGAGCCCGTCGGAGCCGGTGGGCAGCACCTCCGACGCACCTGTCTCCAGGGCCTGAGCGAAGGCCTCGTACATGCCGGGGAAGTTCTTCTCTCCATGGAACGTGAGGGTCCGGGTCCCGCTGCGGCTGCGGACTTCGAAGAGCTTGGCGCCGCGGTCGTAGCGGATGACGCCGTCGGTGCCGATCAGTTCATAGGTGAACAGATTCACCGGGTCCCGGGCGGTGTGGCAATAGGAATAACTCATCTCGACCATGGTATGGGCGCCGTCGGCGTGGTCCATGTGCAGGTAGACGTGGTCCGGGGCCTCGTACTCGTCCACCCAGGCGCCCTCGACCCGCCAGTCCCGCACCTCGCTTCCCAGCCAGAACCGGGCCAGGTCGATCTGGTGGACGCCGCAGTCCACCAGGGGCCCGCCTTCGAGCATGCGGCCCACCCGGCGGGCGTTTTCGACCAGGGCGCCCGAGGCATCCCTGCTGTATTTGCCGTGGTTGTTCCAGATGTAGATGAGCCGCAGGGAACGCACGGCACCGATGCTCCCCGCCCGCACCATGTCCCGGATGGCCAGGGAGACAGGGCTGAAGCGGTAATCGAAGGCGGTGAACAGCATCACCCCGTTCTCCGCCGCGGCCCGGATCATGGTCCGGCACTCGTCTTCGTTCATGCCCAGGGGTTTCTCGCAGAGCACGTGCCTGCCGCGGGCGACCGCGTCGAGGACGTTTCTCAGGTGGCACGGAGCGGGGGATGTGATCACCACCGCATCCAGGTCGGCGCGCAGGAAGTCTGCCACGTCCTGGTACGCTTCCGGCACGGCAAAGGTCTCCCGGGCGTGACGCAGCCGATCCGGATCCGGGTCGAAGACAGCCCGGAGCCCGAGTCCCGACGTGGCCCGGATCGCCGGCAGGTGACCGTAGTCCGCCACCGTACCGCATCCCATCAGTCCCAGCCATTTCATCGCAGGTCTCCTGCCCGGGGGCTTCGCCCGCCGCCACGCCGCCGTGGTCTTCCGCCACCGTCCACCGTCCCCACCCCTCTGCGGCCGGCGCGGCGCCCCCCGGACACCGGCAATGGCTGCGAGCCGCTGGCGTCCTCCCCCGGCCGGAGTACAGTACCCCGCCTCGGAACGACAGGCAATCCCGATCCAGTCTGTGCGGGCAGCGCGATGGCCAAAGGGATTCTCCAGAACCGCGATTTCATCATCGACTACGTGCGCCGGAATGAACCCGTTTCCCGTCTGCGCATCGCGCGGGAATTCGGCATGAACCCGTCCACCGTGGGAAACATGGTGGAAACCCTCCTGGGCGAAGGAATCGTGGTGGAGTCGCCGGGGCCAAGGGGGCGGAGAGTGGGCCGGCCTCCCATCCTGCTTCACGTCAACCCCGGGGCCGGACGCTTCGCCGGCGTGGATGTGTACCGCACACGGGTGACGGCCGCCCTCACCGACTTCTCGGGCAACGTCCTGGCCGACGCGGCGATACCCCTCGGTCCCCAGCCTCGGCGGGAGGGGGTGCTCCGCAGCGTGCTGACGGCCCTGCACGGCCTGTTGGAAGCGGACGACCGGGGCGTCGGACTCAAGGCCATCGGCATCGGTCTGCCAGGCGTAGTGGATCGGGATGCGGGGATCGCCCGCCGCTATGACCCCATCCGGGACTGGCGGGACGTACCTGTCCGGCAGCGGCTCGCGGAACGTTTCGGCACGCCGGTGTACGTCGACCACAACAGCAATACCGTTGCCCTCGGGGAGGCATGCGCCGGAGATGCCACGGCCTACGATCATGTGGTGACCGTGCTGCTGCGCGCCGGCGTCTCGATGGGAGTGGTCCGGCATCGCGAGCTGCAGCCCCAGTCACCGCTGGGGGCGGGGGAACTCGGCCACACCGTCATTGCCGTCGGAGGGCGGCGGTGTTGGTGCGGTGCACGCGGTTGCCTGGAAGCCTATGCCTCGGCCTGGGCGCTGCAGCGCTGCGCCCGTCGGGTGCTGGCGGCGCATCCGTCCTGGGAGGGGGGGGCCGCCTTCGCCGCACGGGGAGGCTCTTTCGATCCGGCGCTGATCTGCCGGCTGGCCGGCCAGGGCGAGGACCGCGCCTGCCGCCTGCTGCGGCCGATGTTCCGCTTCCTCGGTACGGGGATCCAGACCGTCGTGCGGCTCCTTGCACCCGAGGCGGTCGTGGTGAGCGGCAGTTTCCACGAGGCCGGAGAACTCCTGCGCGAGGAAGTCCTCGGGGTCCTGGAGCAACCCCTGCGCCACCCCGTACGCGTGCCGGCCATCATCGTCTCTTCCCGCGGCGATCGCATCGGTGCCGTGGGCGCCGCTCTGCTGGCAGCCTCCATGGTCTGCAACCCCATCCACCGCGTGCCCTGAAGGGGGCCGTCGGCGCCGCGTCCGTCCCGTCCTCCCATGGCCGCAACGGAAGCGGTCCCGGCTCAGGCGAACTCCGCCAGGCGCACGGGACGTCCTTCGGCCGCGGAACGGTCCGCGGCATAGATAACGCGATGGGTCTCGAAGGCCGTCTCGAAGTCCGTCAGGGGCATGGTCGTGTGGTTGCGGATGGAGTCCACGAAGGCCTGGAACTGGGGTCGATAGGGGTGATCGGTCACCTCACCCGAGTCGACCATGGCGGTCTCGAGGGTACTCCATTTCTCCTTGAGCAGTCCGGAGATCTTCTCGGAGTAGATCTTGTTGTCGAGCAGGCTTCCCTGACTGCCCACCAGGTGCACGTGGACATAGTAGGGCTGGAGGCAGTCGATGGAAGCGGCCACTTTGCCGATCCGGCCGCCGGCGAATTTCAGGATGGTGACGCTGCAGGGATCGTATTCGTAGCCCGCGAAGTAAGGACTGCGGCTCTTGCTGCTGTAGCTGCAGACTTCCTCGACGGGGGCACCCATCGCCAGGAGCAGGGCATCCATGGCGTGGCAACCCGCGCTGAGAAGGGCGCTGCCGCCGCAGTCCTTCTTCACGTTCCAGGCGATCTGCGCGTACCACGGCCCGATGCCGTGGTAGTAGTCGATTTCCCCGTAGTGCAGTTCGCCCAGCAGTCCCGCGTCGAGCAGGCTCTTCATCAGGATGAACTGCTTGGCGAAGCGACACTCGAACCCGACGCAGGCCTTGACCCGCGCCTTGTGGATGGCTTCCCGCATGGCCTTGGCATCTTCGTAGTTCAGGGCCATGGGCTTTTCGACGAAGAGGTGTTTGCCGGCCTGCGCCGCCTGGATGGCCTGGTCCCGGTGGAACTGGTTCGGGGTGCAGATGTTGATGATATCGATGTCGGGATCGGCCAGCATGGCGCCCAGGTCCGTGTGGATCCGCAGGGGGATCCCGAAGCGCTGCTGCAGTTCCGCCGGATCCAGCGGGCGCACGTCGCAGACCGCGACCACCTGCACGCCCTGGAGGGCCTTGTAGGTCTCGATGTGGGCCCCGGCGACCCAACCCAGCCCAACCACGCCAACCTTCAACTCTTTCATGATACCTCCTCCTTTGCAGCCCACCGCGGCACGGCCGGAACCACTCCCTCGGGATAACAAGCCGCAGCCCTGTCCGGACACGAAAGCACCTACCCCTACAACCTGCACCGGTTCGCCCGGCGCCGGGGAATCCCGGGCGACGCTTCCGGCCAGTACCGGGTGCTGCGTCGCGCGGGGCGCCTGTGCATCGCATGGTCCGCGGCCCCCGGGGGTCGCGTTCACGCAATACTCCAGAAGTCACGACGACCACAACATGCCACCTCCTGCCCGATGGTGCAAGCAACGGTGCTTGGCAGTGAGTGGGGCACAGGCCGGACTGGAGTTGGGTAGATTGGTCGGGCCGAAGTGAAAGTCCGCGGTCTGGTGCTGCGGTGCAAGGTCTTGCCGCTGCCGTGCGGCCGCAACGGCCTTGCCGGCAGCCACGTGTTCCGGTGGGGCCGGCACGTTGGCGGGCACATTGGGCCAGGCGGCTGACCGGGGATCTTCACGTGCCGAGGAATCGACCGCGGTCCACGAACGCCTCCACGAGCCGAGCGGGACAGCCTTGCGGTAGGGCCCGGGAGCCGAGCGCGACTCTCTTCCGGATTGCGCCACCCGGCTCGTGGCGCCTACCGGGTATCACGCCCATTTTCCGTTTTCGCAGGGCTTCGGCGCCCGCAGGGAGCTTTGCCCTCGAGGAGATGGGGTGCCGGGGGAGGGGTTTTCCGGGAGGATGCGGCCGTCCCGGAGCACTGCGACGCGCTGTGCCAGGCCATCGATGAAGCCCGTCTCGTGGCTGATGACGACCATGGCCTGGGGCAGGCCGAGGAGGATCTCCCGCACGCGTTGCTTCGAACCCTCGTCCAAGCCCGCCGCCGGTTCGTCGAGGAGGAGGACGTCCGGCTGCATCGCGAGCACCGCGGCGAGGGAGACGAGGCGTTTCTCCCCGCCGGAGAGCCGATAGGTGACCCGATTCTCCAAGCCTGCCAACCCAAGGCGGTCCAGGGTGTTTCGGGCGTTTGAGGCGGCTTCCTCGGCGCTCTGCCCCAGGTTCTTGGGCCCAAAGGCAACGTCTTCGAGAACGGTCGGGCAGAAGAGCTGGTCGTCGGCATCCTGGAACACCAGACCCACGCGCCGCCGCAGGGCACGGAAATCCGGCTCGCTCCGACACTCCCGGCCAAAGGCCCGAATCATGCCGCCGGAGGGGCGCAGAAGTCCCACCACACAGTGCAGGAGCGTCGTCTTGCCGCTGCCATTGCCGCCGGCAAGGCCGATCCGTTCGCCCGCCGCGAGGGACAGCGTGACCCCCTGGAGCACCTCCGGACCGGAGGGATAGGCAAAGGAGAGATTGCTGATCTCCAAAGGAAACGTGGTCACTGCACCTCCAGGAAAATGAGCAGGGCCAGGGCCGCCGTGGTCAGCGCGGCGAAGATCGCGTCAGGCACCCCGCACCGGAAGACTCGGAGCACATGGAAATGTCCCGTGAATCCGCGGCACCTCATTGCGTCCACGATGCGTTGGGCACGTTCGAGACTGCGGACCAGCAGCAGACCCACGAGGTGGCCGAATGTCCGCAGGGTGTGGCAGTCACAGCGCGCCTGGAAACAGCGCAGGGCCATGGCGTCCCGCAGGCGGTGGTACTCGACGTGGATGACCTCCACGTAGCGGACCATGAAGGCCAGAATCTGGGCCAGGCGTGTGGGGACACCGAGTCCTGCCAAGGCCCAGCCGAGGTAGGCTGGTTCCATGGTTCCGAGAAGGGATGCGACGGCAGGGACGATGGCGTTGGCGCGGCAGAGGATCGTCATTCCCTGCGCGAAGCCTGCGCGGCTGCCGGCCAGCGGTCCCAGCCGGAACAGGTCGCGACCCGGCACGGACACGATCAGCGTCGCGGCCAGGAGTCCGAGGAACACGTTCAGCGTCAGCAGAGCCCGAAGCAACTGCCGCAGACTCGGCCGCCCGAGAACCACGGCCAGAAATCCCAGAACCAGGGCGAACCCCAGGGCGTCGGGGGAACGGGAGAAACAGACAACCACAGCAAAGGCAAAGGCCGTTGCCACCCGCACCCGCGGGTCGAGACGCTGGATCACACTGTCGGGTGGCGCGTCAAAGAGGACCAAGGGCTACTCCTCCCGTTGCTTCCCTTTCGCGGCATCCCCCTGCCGGGATCGGCCCGCCCGGCGACGGCCCAGGACATAGGCGGAGATGCCCGCGGCTCCAAGGAGCATGCCGACGCCGCCCAGGACGTCGTGCAGCCGAACCTGCCGCTGAAACGCCTGGACTTCCTCGCGGTAGCGGCCGATCTGGTGCTGGAGAGGACCCAGTTCCTCTCGGAGCATCCTCCTGAGGTCCTCCTCTTGGCCGTACCCCGCACCCCCGGGGGCGGCACCCGCAGACGGGCCCGGTTCCGCCCGGGCCGGTTCGGTCGTCCGGGCAACTGCCGCCGTTTCGGGGACGGGTCCCAGGGGCGGCAGGTCTGGAGGAAGCTCGGCCGCCTCGATCAGCCATTCGGCCCGGTGACCGTCCCCCATGTCCAACACCAGCATGTGGTCGCAGCGGATCCGGGCCGTGAAGCGGAAAGCACCCTCCCCATCGGTCCGCAGGTTGCCGAGTTCGCGGCCGTCCGGACCCAACAGGCGCAGGGGCGTGTTGCGCACCCTGGTCCCGCCGCTGAGATAGGCATATCCCACGATCTCGGTGCCCTCGACCGAGGCGAAGAGATTCAGTTTGTGCGCGCGAACCGGGGAAGCCGCGATGAACAGCAGCAGCACGGCCGGGAATCCCACCTCCCGCCAGGTCCTCGGTTGCCGGCTCCAGATCGCCATGGTTCTCTCCTCAGGAGCGGTTCCGGGGGGTATCGGCGGGAGGGTGCGGGCCGTCCTCGGGCCGGGGCGGGGTCCCGTCGGACGGGGAGAGGAGGAACTCCGGGCGGACCTGAAGCACGAAGGAGACAGCCGACCCCGTAACCAGGGCCTCGACCGCCATCACCGGGATGTGCGCCGCCAGCACCGCGGCCGCGGGGACGAGGAATTCTCCGCCGGAGGCGCACAGGGTCAGGGCCATCATCACCCCCGAACCGAACACTCCGAATGCCCCGGCGGCCGCTCCCATCGCGAAACCCATGCCTCGCCCCACCGGGCGCCGCAGGCGACAGCCGAACAGATAGTACCCCGCCACCGCCGGCAGAGCCATGTTCCAGACGTTCGCCCCCAGACAGACCATGCCACCGAAATGGAAGAGAATGGCCTGGAGCAACAAGGCTGCCGTCAACGCCGGGAACGATGCCCAACCCAGGAACAGGCCCACCAGCCCGTTGAGCACGAGATGCGCACTGGAAACTCCCACCGGGACGTGAATCAGCGAACCGACGAAGAACACGGCCGCCATCATCCCCACCTGGGGCACCCTCTCGGGCTCAAGGCGGTACAGACCCCTGGCGATCCCCGCCAGTGCACACGCGGTACTGGCCACGGTCACCGGTGCGGACAGGATCCCGTCAGCAAGGTGCATCGGCTGGCCCCCATGACCCGGCACGTCCACCATCGGGTACCGTCACTTCATTGCAGCACACCGGACCCAGAGGAGGGCGCCGAGTTCGACGTCGGCGGGAACCCCGTCCGGGTTCCGCAGCGGCTCGTCACCGTCCACCAGGGCCGCGAATCCCCACCACCCCGCGCGGGGCATGGCATAGGCAAACACCCCCTGGGCATCGGCCTTGATCACCTGGGTGACGTAGGGATCGGACGGCGCCCTGATGCGGCTGTCCTCGTTCCAGTACTCGACTTCCACTTCCGCGAAGGGTACGGGCTTTCCCTGCCGCAGGACCACCCCGCGGAAGAGGTTTCCCGCCCAGAGCCCGTAGGGTCGGGAAAGGGGTTGCACCTCGACCGGGAAACCGACGCTGGCATCCCACCCTTCCTCCTCGCCGAAGGCATTCACGACCACCTTGGTGTAGTGCACGATCATCTTGCCTTCGGCGGGTTCCCAGTAGGGTGCCGGTTCGAGGAAGAAGATGTGGTCGCCCGGAGACGCGACTCGGTAGTCGCAGGTGTAGGCCGTCTTGCCGTCGATCCTGACCTCCTGCAACTGGCTTCTGAGGTCCGTGACCCTCCCCTTGACAAGGACCCCGAACCGAACCGGCGGACCCATCTCCATGACCGGACCGCATGCCATGGGATGGGTGAAGCGCAGATCGAGGTGCAGGTCCCTCGATCCTCCTGCCGTGACCACCTCGGCCGAGGGCAGCAGGACCTGGAAGTGAGCCCGGGCCGCAACGGCCGCCAGCCATGCCACTGCTGCCGTTGCCCCCATCAGCCCCAAGGGTCTCCGGACGCGAAAGATCGTTCTCATGGCCGATGACTCCTTGCACATACGCCACCCCGTAACGTAGGCGGCCACCAGGACGAATGCCAACACCCCCAACGAGCCGGCAGCGCCGATGAATATGGACGAGCCGAGGTAATGTCCCAGACCCGGGAAGGGATCATGAAGTGGCTCAGCAGAAGCTTCGCCCTCCAGTCCGAACCGCCCTCGCGACGCCCGGCCCCCTGGAGAGCGAAGCGCCTGCCGAGCCGCGTCTCGGATCTGACGGAGGGGTCCGCGCCGGGGATGGCGGCAGCCCCTCACGGAACCCGAGACGACGCCTTCCCTCCCAGTGGCGGTTCGACGACGGAGCGTTACGGTGTGCCTTGCACGACCGCGACGGGCGCCGCCGCGGCCTCGCACCGTCCGCGGGAGCAGGGCTCCGGCGGAGGGAAACAGGCCGGCCGGAGGCGTCCCGGAGGCCTTACACTCGAAGGAGCCATGCCGTGAACCTCAGCGACGATCGACAGCGCGCCATCGAGGGGCGCTGCCCGCAGACCATCCCGTGCAGCGTCGGGATCCTGCCGGCGGCCTGGATGAAGTACCGCGCCGAGCTGGACCGGCTGGTGGCGCAATACCCCGGTCTGTTCCCCGGATACGAGCCCGGCCGCCGCGACTACGATGCCGTCGGTGGAACCTATGTGTCCGGGGAACACGTCGATGCCTGGGGCTGCGTCTGGAGCAACGTCCACAACGGTATGGAAGCCATCGTCACGGGGCATCCGGTGAAGACCCGTGAGGACATCCGCACGCTCCAGGCGCCGAGCCGCGACATCGGCCTCCCACACGGCTTCATGTTCCTGCGGCTGACCGACCTGCGCGGCTTCGAAGAGATGATGCTCGACTTCGCCGAGGAGCCCCCCGAGCTGCAACAGCTCATCGACGTGGTCCTGGAATACAATCTGCGCCAGGTGGACATTGCCCTGAGCCGTCGCAGCCACCCCGAGATGCTGTACTTCGGGGACGACCTGGGCATGCAGACCAGTCTCCCCATCCATCCCGAAACCTGGCGGCGCTACCTCAAGCCATGCTACGCGGCCCTCTTCGGGCGTTGCCGCGCGGCGGGTCATCTCGTCTATTTCCACAGTGACGGGCACATCGTCGAGATCATCCCGGACCTGGTGGAGTGCGGGGTGACGGTCATCAATCCCCAGGTGCGCGCCAATGGCCTCGAAAACCTGGCCCGCGTCTGCAAGGGCCGTGTCTGCGTCGACCTCGATCTCGACCGCCAACTCTTCCCCTTCGCCTCCGCCGACCAGATCGACGCCCACATCCAGGAAGCGGTCGAAACCCTCGGCGCTCCCGAGGGAGGACTCTGGCTCAAGGCCGAGGTCGATCCCGGCATCCCGCTGGACAACATCGCAGCCATCTTCGCCGCCATGGAGAAGTGGCGTCACCGGTTCTCGCCGCAGCCGGCCTGAACCCGCACACCGGATCACCGCGCCAAGGGCAGGCTACCCGGTCCCGGCCCCCACCCCCGCAGGACCCGATCACGGCCCCGGAAACGGCGGCGCAGCGAGGGATTCCTCCCGGACCGTGCCGTCCGCTTCCACAAAGCGGAAATACACCTGCACCGCCGACACCATCTCCGGAGGGGACGAAAGACGCTCCGGACGCCAGCCGTCCAGAACGGCGCTGGTCAGGGCAAGGCGGTGACTGCCTCCCGCCGCGCCGCGGAACGCAGGCATGCCGGAGTAGCGGGACACCGCCAGCATGCGGCGGAAACGGCAGTTCGTCAGCAGGGAGAGGCCTCCCTGGGCTGTCTCTGTAACGTCCACCACGGGGACGCTGTCGTTGTTGGTGAGTCCGGAGAGGTTGGCGGCGTCGAGGCTGCCGCCGCGGAGGAGGAATGCGCTGCCGCCGCACTCGAAGTGGCAGTTGGCGAGTTTGAGGGTCCCCGCGGCGATTTCGGCCATACAGCCCTTCTGGGTGGACGTTTTGAGCAGTTCGCTGTTGGCGACTTCGACATGTCCCCGGACGAGGTTCAGGATCCGGGCCTCCGCGTCGTCGAACTCCCCGGGCCGGTCCCGCTTCCACTCGAAGGGGTTGCAGTCCAGCACGGAGTTGGCGATGTAGAGGAAGCCGTTGGGCTGGTTGACATGGAGACAGGTCTGCACGCAGCGAAACGTGAGTCCGGTGATGGTATTCTCGGACTGGGGAGCATCCACGGGATCCTCGAAGGCACCGTAGAGGATCCCGACCCGGGCTTTGCTCAGGTGCATCCCGAAGATCTTGTTGTACTGGGCCGGGTCCCGGGTCCGAACACTGTGCCACCGCACGGCGGCCCGGTAGCGGTAGTTTGCGTTCACCCGCACGTCGCGCAGGGTCAGGGCCCGACCGCGGAGCAGGAGCACGGCCTCCGCCTCGGGGGTCTCGTCGACGCCGTTGAGGGTGTGCCCGCCGAAATCGATCGTTCGGTTGACCCCTTCGATGGAAACGCTTCTGACATCGTAGGAACGGTCGAGACGGACGTGACGGAAGGAATCGAGGGCATGCTGGACGCGCGCGGTGTCGTCTTCGCCCGGGCACTGCGAGGGGACGCCCCAGCCGGGATCCGGCGCCGCGGCAACGCACGCCATTCCCAGGGCAGCGGCCGCCAGGACGGCCCGCCACCCGGACCTCACGCGACCGCCCGGACAAGACCTTCCGTCCCGCTGCCGGAGCCCGCCGTACCGGCGATCCGTTCCTGACCTGTTTCGGTGCACGGTTTTCCTCCCGGGCGCCTGGGGGTTTGCTCATCCTCTCGGCATTGCCCGTACTCGCGAATCTGTGCCCGCGAGGCCGCGGGCGGTCCAGACAGATAGGA
>JAFGRS010000522.1 GCA_016935045.1 Lentisphaeria bacterium
CACTGCGGGTATGCCCGCTGCGCTCACGCCTTGCCAGGAAACGGGATCGCCTGCAGCAAAATGGGAAGTTATTTCCGCGCGGGCCCTAAGAAACGACATTGTAGGCCTCCAGAACCCCATTCCCCGGTGGCTATCACCTTGAGCCGGAGCGAACTCCGCAGGTCCGACCCGAATAGAAGTCGCGATCCGTGAGGATGTCCGCAAAGTGGAGGCTGCCCGCCGGGAGGCGGCCGGTTGATGGACGCCACTGCTGATTTCGAGGATCCGCTGCTGCTTCCGGATGAGCCAACGCAGGTGGTGCAGATTGGCATCGCTCCGAACCGAATCGATCTGCTGGTCGACGTGGGTAGCGTTGCCTTCGACTCGGCCTGGGAGCGTCGTATCGCCGGGCGCTACGGCGACGCGCCGGCCAACTGGATTGACCTGGACTCTCTGCTCGCCATCAAGAGCGCGATCCAGGAGCCCCGGCATCAGGAGGACGCCAGGGTCCTGCGCCAGGTCCGCGACCGTCGACGGGAGCGAGAGGAGCAGTAGACGGCGGCGATACGCCGGTGCGGCGCCGGGGGAAGGGATAGCGCGGAGACCTCGGGCTCCAGGGGGGGCATGATACCGCGGAGACCTCGGGCTCCAGGGGGACCGGAGGTTGAGGCCCCGGAGGGCTGTCCGGCAGAAGCCGGCATTCCGACCGCGCGGGGTGGCCATGGGGGCGGGCCGCGTGCAGGGGCGAGTCGCGGCAACGTCTCAGGGGACGGACAGCCCGTCCTGAGTCCGCGGCCGTATGCCCCCCGCGGGCAGGGCGCTCAGCCGATGCAGGGCGTCCGGCGCGTCGGGGCCCTGGTGGAAGAGCAGGCGTCCGGCTGCGGTGACGGTGCCGCCGGGAGGGCACGGCGGGAAGCAGGGGTCGGCATGGACACACGGGACGGACGGGTTGACCCAGGTCCTGCCGCAGGGCTCCCAGCGCAGGGCCAGCCAGCGGGACCCGTCCTGGGAGGAGACGGCCGCGCAGGGCGGTTCCAGGACGGTTCCCGCGAGGGGGACGAAGTCGGGCATTCCCCGCAGCCTTGTCGTAGACTCCAAGCACCGCCCCCCGGTGGATGACCAGGACGCTGTTGAAGAGTCCCTCGGCCGCCCGCCGTGCCATGCCGACCAGGATCACCATCGCGTGGGCCGCGGACCCCGACACGAAGGCTCGCAGCGCCGGATCGTCCATGGGCCGGGCGCCTGCCTCGACCGCTCCCCGGTTTTCGTAGCCGGAAAGGAAGGCCTCCGGAAAGGCCAGGAAGTCGCTGCCGCGGCCGAGGGCGGTCTGAACCACCTCCCGGGCGGCGGCGAGATTGGCGGCGAAGTCCCCCTCGATACAGGGCCCCTGGTACACGGAAAGCACGAGATCACGGTCCATGGTGCGGTCCTTGTCGTGGTCCATAGAGACGGTTGGTGCTACAGTGCCGAGCACCGGGATCCGAGGCCGGAGCAGCGAGCGCCGGGCAGGACTCTCCGAGCGTTGGCATGTCGTATGGAGCCGGAGCTTCTCAGCGCAGATCCCGGCAGAAACAGGAGGCTTGTGGCGTGAAGAAGTTCCTTCTCTTTCTGGTGGTTCTTGCCGTCGGCGGTTACGTAGGCGTCACCTTCCTGATGGAGAGCCTGACCTACACAAGTCTCCCCGGGCAGGTATCCCGGGCGGTTGCCTTCACGCTCTGGGATGCCGTGGCCCAGGGCGCCCAGGGCAACGTGTCCCTGCCCATGGACGAGGTCAACAAGGCGATCGACTTCAACCCCAAAATCCGCCTGCTGGCCTTCGAGGGTGAGGCCCGACAGACCAGTGCGGCGGAGGCCGACGCTCTCGTCATCAAGGGCGGCGAGGTCTATCGGGTCAACTGGCTGCAGCCCCTGCAGAAGGGGGAGACCCTCATCTACCTCACTGCCGATGTCACGTTCCGAGTCGAAAGCACCTGCGTGCCGTTCTTGCGTCACACTCGAAGCTTCGCCATGCAGACCGTGACCAACTGCCCGGTGCGTTCCGCCCTTCCCGCCCGTCGCCCGTGAGGTCCCGCCCGGGATTCAGGCATCCTCCAGGCCGAGGCGGGGGAACAGCTCCGTAGGCACATCCAGGGCGCGGAATTCCCGGGCCAGGAGGGCCTGCATGCGGGCGAGCTGGTCGGGCTGTTCCTGCCGCAGATTGTGTTCCTGTCGCGGGTCCGAGGGCAGGTGGTAGAGGCGGGTGGCGGTGCGCTCGCCTGCCGCGGTCGCGGCGTTGCGGGGTCCCACGAGCCGGCGTCGTCCGTCGTAGGGTCCCCAGTCGTCGGACGACCACTTGCAGAGGATCGGGGTGTAGGAATACAACGGCGGGTTGTCCGGGGCGACTCCCTGGGAGAGGACGTATTCGCCGTCGCAGCAGTAGGCGTTGAAGCGGAACTCCCCGAAGACGACGGCTTGCCGCGCGGCCCTCATCTCCGGGTCGCGCAGGTAGGGCAGGATGCTGCGTCCGTGGAGTCCCTCGGGGATGGGGACCCCGGCGGCCTCCAGCACCGTGGGCAGGAAATCCACCGGCTGCACGAGCTGGCGGGGGCGGGTGCCGTGCCCGAGCTGGGGGTGCCAGACGATCAGCGGGATGTGCGAGATCTCCTCCATCAGGACCCAGTTCTTGCCGGTGCGGCCGTGGTCTCCGTTGTGGGTGCCGTGGTCCGAGGTGAGGATGACCATGGTGGAGTCCATCAACCCCATGATCTCGAGTTGCTCGAGGAAGCGTCCCAGCCAGCGGTCCACCATGGTGATCTCGCCGGCGTAGAGTGCCTGGACGTGCCGAAGCTCCTCGGCGGTCAGATTCTCTGCCACCGGACCATAGGGGGCGACCGGGAACTCGCGGCCGCTGTAGGCCGCTTCGTCGTAGAGGTTGGTGTAGTAGCGTGGCGGGTCCCAGGGTTCGTGCGGATCGAAGGAATCGATCATCAGGAAGAAGTCCTCGTGCCCGGCGTTGTGCTGCAGCCAGCGCTCCGCCGCGGTGAACACCTGCGGGGAGAACCAATCCTCCTCGTTCCTGCGGCAGACCTGGGCATTGCGGAAATGGGGTTCGTCCCGCCGGTTGTGGGGCGGATACCCCAGGGCGCGATGCTCGAACTGCACATCCGCATCCGTCCTGTACCCGTCCCTCTCGACCCCACGGATGAGTTCGAAGCCGCTGAAATCCCGCCAGTAGTTCCCGGCATCGCGGCCCCAGTGGTGGTAGACGTCGGTGATGAAGGCCGACACCTTGCCGGCTTGCGCCAGGCGCGCTGCCAGGGTCACGTCGTCCTGGTCCAGCCCGCCCCAGCCGCGCCAGGGGAACTCGATTCTGCCGGTGGCGATGTCCCGGCGGCAGGGCAGGGTCGGGTAGGAGGCAAGGTAGGCGTTCTCGAAGACCGCGCTCTTTGCCGCCAACGCATCGATGTGGGGCGTGCGGATCCAGGGATTGCCATAGGCGCCGCTGTGATCGCGGCGCCAGGTGTCGCAGACGATCAGGACCGTGTTCATTGCCCCGTGAACTCCCCGAATGTGTGTGGCAGTGTGGCCGAGTAGGTGCGCAGCAGCGCCTTCAGCCGGGTCAGGCGATCGGCGAAGGCCGGGTTGCCGGCGAGGTTCTTCTGTTCTTCCGGGTCGGTGTTCAGGTTGTAGAGCTGATCCTGGTCGAAGTAGGCGGGGTAACGGTTCTCGGCATTGAAGGAGTGCGTGCTTTTGTCCATGGGTTGGCACCAATGGTTGTGGCGTTCCCCCCGGTCCACGGCCTTCTGGGCATCGGGCAGGTAGCGGACGGCGATGTACTTGAAGCCGTCGTCGGTGACGACCGCCCGTTCGGTCGTGATCTCGAGGAACACGGACTCCCGCCGGTAGCCCGGATCCCCCCGGAGAGCGCCCAGGATGCTCTGCCCGTCCAGCACCATTGCCGCCGGCACGTCCGCCCCCGCCAGCTCGAAGGCCGTCGGGGCGAAATCCAGGTTGGAGACCAGTTTGTCGCAGACGCTCCCGGCGGGGATCGCTCCGGGCCAACGGGCGACGAAGGGCAGCCTGGCCCCGCCGTCGTAGCAGGTGAACTTGGCGACATTGCCGTTGTCGCTGGCCAGCAGCACGAGGGTGTTCTCCCGCAGGCCCAGGGCATCGAGCCTGGCCAGCACCGCGCCGACGCCGTCGTCCATCCAGATGGACCCCGCCGCCTTGTCGTTGACGCGTCCCCGGGGGCCCTTGCCCATGGCGGCCCCGGCGCGTTCGAGGACACTGGCCCGGGAGGGCATGACGGTCGGGATATCGACGTACCCCCTCGAGGTGATGCGGGCATCGGCCTTGAGGGAGGCCACGGCCGAGGGACCGTGCACCAGGGTCGGAGCAAGATAGAGGAAGAAGGGCTTCCGGGGCGCACTGTCGGCCGCGGCCGCCTGGTCGAGGAAGGTCAGGGCACAGGCGGTGACCCATTCCATGTTGTGGAACCCGAGGGCGCGCGGGATCCAGAAAGGCTTCTCCCGGCTCCCACCGTCCACGTTGTTGGCGTAGAGGGCATCCGCGTAGTCGAACCCGCAACTCCGCACCGAGCGGACCAGAATGTCGTAGTTTCCCTCGAGTTGCGCCCGCACCTTCGGGTCCGTCGGGTCGGCAGCCGCCGGGAAGCCGTGCATGGGTTCGAGCTGGCCCTGGTGCCATTTGCCCACCATGCCGGTGGTGTATCCCGCGGCCTTCAGCACCGAGCCGATGGTATGCGGCTCGTTGATCACGCCCGCTTCCCAGCCGATGTTCACCGGCCCCCCCGGCAGGAACTTCGTGCCCTGCTGTTTCAGGCTGCGGCTGGCACAACGGCCGCCGAGGGCATTGTAGCGGCTCGGCGAACACACCGCCGAGCAGGTGTAGTAGCGCCGGAAGAGAACACCGTCCCGCGCCAACCCGTCCATGTGCGGGGTCGGCATGCGGCCGCCGTAACAGCCGATCTCGTCCAGATCCTGATCGTCCGTGTAGATCAGCACGATGTTCGGCCGGCTCCCCGCGTCCCCCCGGGCCACGGCACCAAGGACCCCCGGCAACACACCCCCGGCAGTCGCCCCCGCGGCCGTGACCTGCAGGAAATGACGCCGCGTCA
>JAFGRS010000064.1 GCA_016935045.1 Lentisphaeria bacterium
AGGGGGCCTGTCCATTCCGTCCAGAGCGTCCATCCCGTCCATACTCCCCTCCCCGCGCGGGCCCCGGGCGGCATGCCCGCGAGGACGCGGGCGCTCACGTACCCCGCGCGGGCCGATGGGCGACGGTGGCCAAGCCGTGCGTTCGGAGGAACCTGATGTCTTGGTTCAGAGGCTTTGACAAGGGCGGCAACCGCACCTACCTTACTGATATTCTATCAAGTAAGGAAAGGAGATTGCAGGAATGCGGACCATCAAGGTGACAGCCAAGCGGCAGGCCACGCTTCCGGCCGAGATGTGCCAGGACCTGGACCTCCATCCTGGGGACCGCCTCGCCCTTGAGCGTCGTCGGATCGACGGGGAACCCGCGTGGATCGTGCGGCCCGTGGGAAAGGGAAAGGTCGCGTCCTGGTTCCGGGCGCTTCGGTCGTTCGCCTCGGGCAAGTCGCACGCCATGGCCGACATCCGCCGATCCATCGGCCTGGCCACGGGGGAAGCGGGATCATGAAGGCCGTTGGCATCGACACATGTGTCGTCTTGAGACTGCTCGTTGGCGAGCCGGAGGACCAATCCGCGCGCGCCCTCGCTTTTGTGGAGAGATGCTACTACGACGGCATGGCGGTCTGTGTCAGTGATATGGTGGTAGCCGAGTCGTATCACGCCCTGATCCATCACTACGATGTACCCAAGGCCAAGGCTCTTGAGACGTTGCGGGAGTTTCTGGGCTCGCCCATGATTGCGGCGACGGGACACGCGATGCCGATTGTCACGAGCTACACCGGAACGGGCCCCGGTTTGGTCGACCGGCTGATTCGGGCTGACCTGTTGGACAACGCGTATGAGGTGCGGACGTTTGACCGCGACTTCGCCACGCTGGAAAACGTAGAGTTGATTGACTGACACGGTCCCCGGGCGGCATGCCCGCGAGAACGCGGCGAGCGCGGAAGGGAAGAAGGGAGGGAGGGAGGAAATGGACGAGATGGACGAGATGGACGAGATGGACGAGATGGACATCAGGGACGCGATGGGGCCTCGTAGGGCAGAGGTGCAGGGGGTCTGTCCATTCCGTCCAGAGCGTCCATCCCGTCCATCTCCCCTCCCCGTGCGGTCCCCAGGCGGCATGCCGGGGCAGAGACGGCCGTCGGGGACCGCCGGCCCTACCACGGGGACCCGTGCCCGCGAGGACGCGGGCGCTCCGGTACCCCGCGCGGTCCCCGGGCGGCATGCCGTCGCCCTCCCGGAAAAGCAAAGGGGCACAGCACGCGGGCGGCGTCCTGTGCCCCTTGGTTGGGTCCGGGCGGGGGATCTTCAGGAGATGGCGTTCTTGGCCTTTTCCACCAGTTGCGCAAAGGCGGAGACATCGTTGACGGCAAGATCCGCAAGCCACTTGCGGTTCACCTCGATGCCGGCCTTGTTGAGGCCGTCGATGAAACGGCTATAGGTCAATCCGGCCGGCCGGCAGGCGGCGTTGATGCGCACCGTCCACAGCCGGCGGTACTGCTGTTTTTTCTGCTTGCGTCCCACGTAGGCCATCGCCATGGCGCGGTCCACCGCACCATAGGCCTGACGCAACAGCTTGCCGCGGCTCCCCCGGAACCCGCGGGCCAGCTTCAGGGTCTTCTTCCGCCGCCTGCGCGACGGTACGGAATAGGTCACTCTCATGGGTGTTCACTCCATCCTGCGCCTGCGTCCCGCCGGAGACCTCCGACCGGATGCCGCGGGGTACGCTCACAAACCGTAGGGCAGCGCGGCCCGCAACCGGCCGATCTCGGTTGCCTTGACCTCCGCATCCTGACCCAGACGACGCTTGCGCTTGGAACTCTTCTTGGTCAGAATGTGACGCACGTTCGCCCGATTATGCCGGAATTTTCCGGTGCCGGTCTGCTTGAAACGCTTGGCGGCGGACTTCCTCGTCTTCTGCTTCGGCATCGTCGTGATCCCAATCTGTAATCTGCAACCCGCTCGCGCCGGGGTCACCGGCGCGGACACATACCTGCCACGAAGCGCTGCATCGCCTCGGAAACGGCCTCCCGGTCCCGGAGCCGGAAGCGCACGCCGCCCGGACCCTGCCTTCAGGGCTTGCGCTGACGGGCCGAGAGCATCATCACCATCAGCCGGCCACTGCGCTGCACCGGGCCATCCAGTTGCGCCACGGGACCGATGTCCTTCATCACCCGGTCCATCAGCCCCTGGCCCAAGTCGATGTGGGCCATTTCGCGGCCACGGAAATACATCGAAACGCGTACTTTATCCCCCTTCTCGAGGAAAGCAACCGCGTGGTTGACCTTGGTTTGGTAGTCATGGTCATCGATGTTGGGGTGGAACTTGATCTCCTTGACTCTGCTGTGATGCTGGTGTTTGCGGGCGTCGCGTTGCCGTTTGCTCTGCTGGTACTGGTGCTTGCCGTAGTCCATGATCCGGCAGACGGGCGGCGTTGCATTGCCGGCCACCTCGACCAGATCCAGTCCGTACTCGGTGGCCTTCTGGACCGCGTCCTCGAAGCGCACCAGCCCCAGTTGTTCATTGTCGGGGGCGATCAGGCGGACTGTCTTGCCCCTCAAGAACCTGTCGTGGCCTCGTAGTTGCCGTGCGATGGCTGGACCCTCCTTCTATGGTTCCTCAGCATTCGCGGCAACGGCCCCAATGCCGCTGCCGCCGGGCAGACCACGCCCCCCGCCCTGCCCCAACGGGCAGGAACCACCGGGCCTGGGGGAATGGCGCACCCGTGCCTTGGTCACGAAACACACACCCGAACCTCATCACGTCCTCGAAATGTACCATCGCCGGAGCGGTCTGTCACCCCCGCGCCTCGATTTCGGCCCGCACCCTGGCCAGGAAGGCGTCCAGGGAGACGCTGCCCTCTTCGCCGGCGCGGCTGCGCACCGACACCTCGCCGCTGGCCGCCTCCCGCTCGCCGACCACGAGCATGTAGGGCAGACGCTGATTCCGGGCCCGGCGGATCTTGGCGCCGATGGTATCGGCCTCGGTGTCCGCGGACACCCGGACCCCCGCAGCCCGCAGGGTCCCGGCCACCGCACGGGCGTAGTCCAGGAACGGTTCGCTGATGGGCAGCACGCGCACCTGCTCGGGCGCCAGCCAGGTTGGGAATGCGCCGCCGTAGTGTTCCACGAGGATGCCGAAGAAGCGTTCCAGGCTGCCGAGGAGGGCGCGGTGCACCATGTAGGGTCGGTGGCGCCGGCCGTCGGGTCCGATGTAGGTCATATCGAAGCGTTCCGGGAGGTTGAAGTCGAACTGGATGGTGGTGGTCTGCCATTGGCGGCCGATGGCATCCTTGATCTTGAGGTCGATCTTGGGGCCGTAGAACGCCCCGCCGCCCTCGTCCACCTCGCAGTCGAGGCCGGCGCGACGGACGGCATGCTGGAGCGAGGCCAGGGCCTGTTCCCAGCGCTCGGGTTCGCCCACGGCCTTGGGCGGGCGCGTGGCCAGGTACGCCTTCACCTCCCGGAACCCGAAGGCATCCCACAGGAACAGGCTGAAGCGCAGCACCTCGCAGATTTCGTCCTCGATCTGCCCGGGGGTGCAGATGATGTGGGCATCGTCCTGGGTGAAGCCCCGCACCCGCATGAGGCCGTGCAGGACGCCGCCCTTCTCGTAGCGGTAGACCGTCCCCAGCTCCGCCCAGCGCAGGGGCAGTTCGCGGTAGGAGCGTGGACGGTTCTGGTAGACCTGGATGTGGAAGGGGCAGTTCATGGGTTTGACGTAGTAGTCCTGCTCGTCCACCTGCATGGCCGAGTACATGGCTTCGCGGTAGAATTCGAGGTGTCCGCTGGTCTGCCAGAGGGTTGCCCGGCCGAGGTGGGGGGTGTAGAGCAGCTCGTACCCGTTGGCGTAGTGAGCGTCCCGCCAGAAGGTCTCGATCACGTGACGCACGCGCGCTCCGGCCGGGTGCCAGCAGATCAGTCCGGGCCCGATCGCTTCATGGGTGCTGAACAGTTCGAGTTCACTGCCCAGCCGGCGATGGTCCCGCTTGCGGGCTTCCTCGATGCGGCGCAGGTGGTCGGCCAGCTCGGCCGGCGAGGGGAAGGCCGTGCCGTAAATCCGCTGCAGCATCGGGTTGCGCTCATCCCCCCGGAAGTAGGAACCCGCAACCGTCAACAGCTTGACCGAACCCACCTCCCCCGTGTGCCCGACGTGGGGACCCCGGCACAGATCCGCGAAGTCGCCGCACTGGTACACGGAGATCGTCTCTCCTGCGGGGATGTCCGCCAACCGTTCGAGCTTGTAGGACTGCCCACGGGCCGCGAAGAACGCCTGCGCTTCCTCCCGCGTCATCTCCCGACGCTCGAAGGGCAGACGTCGACCGATCATCTTCTTCATGGCACGCTCGATGGCCTTGAGGTCTTCCGGGCCGAGGCGATGGGCCATGTCGAAGTCGTAGTAGAAGCCTTCGTCGGTAGCCGGGCCGATGTCGAACTTGGCATCGGGGTGGAGTTCCTGGACGGCGGCCGCCATGATGTGGGCGGCGCTATGGCGCATGGCATGCAGGTCGTGTTCAGCCATTGTGGGTCATCCTTACCGCGATGCGGGACGCGGGGTCCCGCGGGGATTCAGGGGAAGCCGTGCCGCCGGGGCGGCCGGAGGGGGGAGGGAGTGTCTCATCCGTCGAGCACGCCCTTCGTGGACGGGATACCGGTACAGCGCGGATCAGGCTCGATGGCCTGACCCAGGGCCCTCCCGAAGGCTTTGAACATGGCCTCGACGGCATGGTGAACGTCATCCCCGGCCAGGAGATCCAGGTGCAGCGTGAAGCACCCCGTGTTGACCAGCGCCTGGAAGAACTCGCGCACCAGCCGGGAATCGAAGCCGCCGCAGACCGCATTCGGCAACGCGGCGCGATAGGCGAGTCCCGGACGCCCGCTGAGGTCCACGACGGCCCGGGCCAGGGCCTCATCCATGGGAACGTAGGCCCAGCCATAGCGGCGCAGACCGGCACGGTCACCCACAGCCTGGCGCAGGGCCTGCCCGAAAACCAGGCCGACGTCCTCGACCGTGTGGTGCGCATCCACCTGCAGGTCGCCGCGCGCTGACACCGCCAGCCCCAGGTGACCATGGCACGCCATCGCGTCCAGCATATGATCGAGGAAGGGCAGGCCCGTCGCCGGCGAGGCGTTCCCCCCGTCGAGGTCCAGTCGCACCTCGACGGTGGTCTCCCGCGTTTCGCGTTTTACGATTCCCTGGCGGCTCATGGTGCCGAAATCCCGACCTCTGCCAACCGTCCCGGAACCGTCCGCACGCCCCGGAGTGTGCCCGCAGGGACGCGGGCGCTCCAGACTGGAGCGCGAGCGTACCGCGAGCATCCCTAGACCGTGCCCGCGGGGACGCGGGCGTTCCAGACTATGATGAGACGATCAGGTACCCCTGTCGCGGCGGCTCAAGCCACGCCACAACAGACAAATGCGTCTGTAGTATACCGCCCTGGATCGCCAAAGTCACGCCCTGTCGCGCGGACGCAGGCTGAATTCACAGCCGCAGTAGTCCTGGCGGTACAGTTCGAGAGCCCGGCTCAGCTCCAGGCTGCGGCGGAAGCCGTCCCTCTTCTTGAAGTCGATCGCCAGGAACCCTCCGAAGGCCCTTTCCCCGGCCCGGAAGATGTCCGCCGAACGCTTGTGCGGACTGATGCTCAGGGTCGAGGTAAGCAGCTCGAATCCGGCCTCCCGCGCATAGGCCGCGGCACGGCGCAGACTGAACTCGAAACAGCGCCGGCAACGAGCGCCGCGCTCGGGTTCCTGCTCGAAACCCTGAACGAACCGCCGCCAGGCCTCGTGATCATAGGGATCCACCACCAGGGCACAGCCGGATGCGTCCGCCAGCCGCCGCGCCGCCGCCAGACGCCGCTGGAACTCCGACTCCGGCCACAGGTTCGAGTTCGCGAAGAACAGGGTCACCTCACCCTCCTCGCGAAGACGTTCGAGCGCCGCCGTGGCACAGGGCCCGCAACAGACATGCAGCAGAATGCGTGGCAGAGACATCTGCCCTTCCTCACTGGCCGGGGGTGTCGCGTGGGTGACACGCGCCGTCGGCGGAATGGCACAATCAAGGGGAACGGGAGACCGGCTCCGCGGAGCGTCGCCCTCCAGGGGATGGGAGACCGGCTCCGCGGAGCGTCGCCCTCCAGGGGATGGGAGACCGGC
>JAFGRS010000523.1 GCA_016935045.1 Lentisphaeria bacterium
ATCCCAGTCCTCCCCATGGCTCCGGCAAGGCTCGCGGCGAGGTTGGCGAATAGTCGTTCATCTTTTCATATTGGGTTGGCCACTACCGAACGGGTGACCCGGGCATCCTTGGGACAACGTACCACGACATCCCCCTCTCAGAACCCGATGGCCGCAGTTCCGGAGGGATCCCCGGGACAAGCCCGGATGCCTTGAGCGGCAACGCCATCTGTCAAGCGATGCGCAATCTACCAGCAACTTGGCGCCATTGCCTGCATCCCGGGGGGTCGGATGGCAATGGGTCAGTGAAACCCGCGAGCAGCATCGGGTCGGACCCGCGGAACATGTTGCTGCTCCGTTGGATAGAGGTGGACTGTGGGGCTCTACGGAGCTTAAAGCCGCCTTTTGGCCCGGCGTTCCTGGGGGCTACTGGCAAGGCCATGCCCGGAAAGGCCCCGTACTGCGCGGAGCGTTCCGGAGAGGGAGGGATGGACGGGAGTCGTCCCGATCGCTTCACTGCCTCTATCAGGCCATCCGGAAGAAGGGGGGGGTGTTGTGGAACCTGTTGTTCACACGAAGCGCAGCGCTGTGGTTCCGATTCTCACCGGGCCAGCCGAAACTCCATTCCCCGGCGCTGCCGAACCCGTTGCCTTTGGACAGCACGACATGCCCGCCCCCTTCGCGCGTCATCCACACCATGATCGCAAAGTCAGCGACTCGCGACTGGCGATTGGACCGGCCGATGGCGTGCTGACGGGAGTCTCATCTCAGGCTTATTCCCCAGACCCCGCATGCGGAGCGCGCACAGGCGAAGCAGACCCGACAGAGGCACGCTGCCGCAGTCCCCACTCGTATTCTCACTCAGAACAGACCACGTCCCCTCTCAGAACCAGTCAGAAGGTCGGGGGACAGGCGCCTCCGGCAAAGCGGATCAGGTTGAGCAGGATGCGGTCCGCAACGGGATCCCGGCACAGGTTCTCGACCAGGCGGAGCTGGGAGAGGATGCAGCGCCCGTCGCCGGCCGGCGCAATCACCAGGTCGGCCCCCCGCCAGGTGTCCCCGGGGCCGTAGTAGTGGCGTTTCCTCGAGTCGAGATCGGGGAACCAATCGTAGCCGATGGCCCCGGCAACGAGTTCCCCGCCGACGTCGAGAAGGGCGTTTCGGGCCCAGACGTTCTCGTAGACCGGTCCCATGATGCCGTTCGTGGGCAACCCCGCGAAGATGGGGTGATCGAGCACGAGATGCGAGACGCCGTTCCAGGTGGCCGTGGCAATCCTCTGACGCCCCGTGACCGGCAGCAACGACGAGATGGGCACGGCCTTGCCCCACTCCACCCGCGGACCGCCGCCACCGAGGTAGATGGCTGTGCCGCCGCTGCGCACAAAGGCCGCCAGCGCCTCGAAGCGCCCGCGCTCGGCAGGGCTGCGCGCCTCCGTCCGCGAGACGAGGACCGGCAGAGCCTTCGGGGTGTCGGGCCCAAACTCATCGAAGACCAATCCCTGCGAACGCAGGAACGGCCCGAGTGCGTCGCCGGGGTCGAGGAGCGCGACGCGTCGCGGCGGCGCCTTCAGGGCATCCGGCGGAAAGACATCGAAATCGTAGGCACTGTCCGCCACGGTTCCCCCGCCCTCGTCGACGCAGCAGGCACGCACCGTGTAGCGCCCCCGGAAACCCTCGGTGTCCAGACGCAGGGAGAGGAGCGTCGTGACGCCGCTGCCCAGGCATGCCGCGGAAGCCGTGCGGTAGACCGTTTCCCCGTCCGCCGCCATGACCTCCACGCGCACGGCGCCTTCCACGGGGGCCTGTTCGTTCACGCCGGTAACATCGATCACGGTTCCTTGCTGAGCATAGACGTTTCGCGGGCGCACCCGGATGGAGAGGATGCGGGGTTGCCCCGCGGCCTTCGTCCCCTCGTAGACAGCGCCCTTCGGGTTGCGGAACAAGTCCAGCAGGCCGGCGCCGACGATCCAGTCGCCATCGGTCAGGGCGTGTATGCAGTACCCGGCGACATGGGAATTGCAGCGTACCGCCTCGATCATCCGGCGGTTCGCCACGCCGTGCTGATGCTGCTGCTCCAGGCAGAACGCCTCCAGGTCGCCGTAGATCCGGTCGAACCCGCTCTCTTCGAGGATCTTCCGGTGCTGTTCAGCCAGGCGCCGATGGTACACGGTGGGCGGCGCCAGGGGATTGCCGCTCGCAGCGAAGCGGCGGTTGTTCTCGACCAGATCGGGAAGGCTGCCGTAGCCGAGCTCCGAGAAGAACGTCATCAGACCCGGCACCACGTTCCTGCCCGGGAGCCTGCCGCCGAACCCCATGGCGCGCATCTGCTCGTGGGTGACGCTACCCGCCAGCAGCAGTTTGCTGTAGACCTCGTCGTTGACGTGCGGTCCCGGGTAGTCGTGGATGTCGTTGAACTGCGTCGGTTCCCACCGGTAGGGCAGGTACAGGTTGGCGCCGTAGGCCCATCCCCCGGATTCGTCCAGGATCAACCGCGTCGGATCAAGCTCCCGGGCCAGCATGGCCATGGGATGCATCATCCGCTTCAGCACCGGGCGTTTCAGCTCGTTGAACAGCTCCCACTGCACGACGCAGGTGCGGCTGCGGTCCCGCAGAATGCTCTCGCGCACCTCGTTCGCCACCCAGCCCGGGAGACGTGCCGATTCGACCGGGAAGTCCATGCACTCCACCGCGATCGACCCCACCGTCAGCATGCCCATCTCGTCGCAGAGATCCAGCCACAGCGGCGGAGGCGGCTTGCGCCAGGGACGGATCATGTTGAAACCCGCCTGCTTGGCCAGCTCGATCTCCCGGATCGCCATCTCCCGGCTGTCGGGATAGGCCAGACCGACCGGATAGAGACCCTCGAAGAAGACAGCTTTTATATAAATGGAATCAGCGTTCAGGCAAAATCGCCTGTCGCGGATGGTGAATTCCCGCATCCCGAAACGGGTGTTCCAGAAGTCGAGGGCCCTGCCGCCGGCAGCCAGGGCGATGTCGGCACGGTAGAGGTGGGGCCGGTCCGGGGACCAGGGCACTGCAGCGGCAATGCGGAGGGTCCAGGCGTGGCGATGGCTGCCGGGTGGGAGGGTGAGGGTCTCCTCGCTCTGCGCCACGGTCGTCTCGGGGTCAGAAGCCGACCGGACGAGGATGTGCACCCGGGCTTCGGTCGTCCGCGTGGCCGTCCGCACGGTCTCCGCGTGGAAGGTCACCTGGCCGTCGGCGAGACGTGGCTCGACGAAGACGTCCCTGAGAAAGGTGTCACCGGTAGCCACGAGATGCACGGACTGCCAGACGCCCCCGGTGATGGCGCCGCGCCACTGGGGGGTCTCGAGGGGGCCAACACCGTCCACCCGCCTGTCCTGCAGCAGAATGGGCCCGGCCACACGCAGGATCAACGTGTTCTCCGTCCCGAAGGCAAGGACATCGTCGACCCGGAACTCGAACGGAGTGAAGCCCCCCTCGTGAAAGCCGATGGCGCTGTCGTTCAGCCAGACTTCGGCGAGGAAGTTCACCGCCTCGAAGCGCAGCCGCACGACCTGGCCCGACCATTCCTCCGGCACGCGGAAGGTGCGGCGGTAAAACGCCACGCCCTCGTAGTCCTTCTCGGTCAACTCCCAGCAACTGGGTACGACGATGGACCGCGCCGCGCCTGTCGGGAAACTCCCCCGTCGCATCCACTTCCCGTCCCGACCCCGGTTCTCCGGGTCGAAGGCGATCTCCCACGTCCCGTCCAGGGAAAGCACCTGACGGCCCCGGACCGCGCCTGCCTCTGCCGTGTTGCTCATCCGTTGCCCTCGTCGTCTGAGGCTTACCCCAATCCGGCGAATCGGTTCCCCCCGCCACTGTCCCTGCGGCAGTGGAGCGCCGATTGGGGTAGAGGGTGCGCGGCCGCGCCCACTCCCCGCCATCCTATCGGCGCTCCGCCGGGACAAGCCCGGCGGCAGCGTTGGGATCTTGCAGCAGCCCGATCCCTCCCCGCACGGCCCCCTGGACAGCGACGCCCGGGGAAGCGGTTCCCGTCATCACGACGGTGGCTACTCCCGGCCTTCCCAGAGGTCCCACATCAGGACCTGGACCGCATCGGTCATCTGGCGGCCCCCATCGGCATCGAGTCGGCGCGAGAGGATGGGCAGGGCCCCGTAGGCGCCGCGGTGGGCCTGGTCGCTGGTGGGGATGTAGCCGAACCAGTCGTTCGCCAGTTCCGCCACGAAGGTGAAGCGCGCCGGGGACCAGTGTTTGATCTCGATCCCCCACTTCACAAATACCTCACCCGGCAAACCGATGAACAGCATGTCCCCGAGCCGGATGGCCTGCACCGTGACCTCCGCCTGCTGCCCGTCGTAGGGCCATTCGTCGAAACGCTGCACGATCAGCGCGTCCCGCGCATTGAGTTGGGGTTGTGCACGGAGGTTCTCCACGTAGGCGCGCATGGTATCGTCGCGGGTATACCAGGGGATCCGCGGCCGGCGCAGGCGCCCGGCGATGGTGGCATTCTCGGCCGGCTCTGCCATCTCGACGGCATTGATGGCAAGTCCGGCCATGGCCCGCCCCATCTGGTCGGTGCGGAGTTGGCCCCGGGGGGCAATGCGCTTGGGCGCCCAGTGGTGGTGATTGATATCGCCGCAGCAGCCATTGAGGAAGACCGTCACCGCCTGGGGTCCGTAGACCGCCGCAACGGTGCGCGCGACCTTGCCAGGCCAGCCCGCCGAGATCTGGGTGCCGCCGGTGGCATCCGCGTGCATGGCGTAGTTGACCACCATCGCCCGCACCGTGCCGTCGTGTTCCCGCACCGCCAGAGCCAGCACTTCCGGGTCGATCGGGCCGGCAGGACCGAGCACCCCGTCCTTGCCAAACACCTCGGAGCCGTCGCGCCGGCGCCCGAGGCGGTTGCTGCCGAAGGCGGACTCGGACTGACGCCCGGGCACCAGCACCGCGTCGAACATCTCCGCGTGGGCAGCCTCGACCGCCTCCGCGATCCTGTCCGGCAGTGCATCGAGCCAGTCCGGGTTGACAGGGATGATCTGCCTGCCCTGCCGCCGCGTGTTCGGTCCCGTATGCGTGTGGGTGGCACAGATCAGAACACAGTCGGGGGGGATCCCGCAGCGCTGGGCGATGCGTGCCTTCGCCGCGTCGGTCGTCTCCCGGGTCAGGCAGATCAGGTCGCAGGAAACCAACGCCATGCGGGCGCCACCGTGCGCGAGGACCACGGCCCGGGCAAACAACGGATCGGCCACGGCATCGCTCACCCGGTCGCTGAAATACCCCGCCAACGAGGTGCCCAAAGGCGGTGTGATCTCCACCTGCGCGGCCCCGGCACAAACCTCCGGCAGACCCTCGGTCCTGTACGGTCCCTCTGTCATGGCCAAAACCCTTCGCGTGTCTGTGCCTTCGACCCGGTCCCCAACCTCGTCGCCCGGAACCGCCATGCACCGATCCGTCGTCCCCAAGGGCGTGCCCCCCGCGCGCCGGCACGGGAGCGCAACGCCCGTGTCCCGGGATGCGTCCGGACCCATCCCCGACACCATAGCCCCTGCCCCGGACCGTTGCCATCCTGCTCGCCGACTCCGGGTAGTGCCTCAGTACCTATGGGACGGCTCAGCAGGAACTGCGTCCTCCAGCATGCTGTATCTGCCCGGGACTGGAGGGCAAAGCTCCTGCTGAGCCAATCTCCAATCCTCTCCTGTTCTTGCTGACCTTATCCGATTCACGAACCGCGAAACACGTGCAGGAACACGAAGGGAACCATCTGCCGACAAGCGGGTTGCACGGCTCACTCCCACCGGCGCCCGGAAGCGCCCGACACACGGGTGCAGCGCCGGGATTGGTGCTGCCGCCGACGAGCGCAACCGGGAAGGCACCTGAAGGGACGCCCCTGCCCGACGCGTGTCTCCGTGGGGAAGACCGGTACGCCGCACGCCCGCTGTACGCCGCACGGTCTCCGGGCGGCAGGCCGCCAGTCCCGCTACGCCGCAGGGCCTGCGGACGCCCCCCCCGCCAAGCCGCAGCCCCCCCCCATGTCCGGAAAACGCCCCGGAGGAGCGCTGGCCGACGGACAGTTTTCCGGCCACCGGCGACCTCCCCGCAGCCCGGAGGGCGGCGGCGCCGGATCCTCTCTGCCGGGGTGGCGTTTTCCGGCACGGGAGCAACTGCTACTGCCCGTCTCATCGTAGTCACGACCGTCCCGCCAAGCTCGCGAGGACGCTCGCGCTCCACTCTATTCCGGAACGGCTGGTCCCTGCCTGGCCCCCCCCCGCGGCCTCGCGGGAACCAATCCTGCAACTGCCTGGAC
>JAFGRS010000065.1 GCA_016935045.1 Lentisphaeria bacterium
CGCGATGCGCGGGCTGTTCCCCTCGGGAGACGGGATTGCCGTGGCCACCAGCGCCGTGCGCGATGCCCGCAACGGCGCCGGTTTCCTGGCACGGTGCGGGGAGATCCTGGGCGCTCGTCCGGTTCTGCTGTCCGGCCGGGAGGAGGCGTCCCTGTGTTTCCGGGGCGCGGTATCGGACCTGGCGCCGGGGCTTCGGGTCTGCCACATCGACGTGGGTGGAGGCAGCACCGAGGTCAGCGCCGGCGCGGTGGGCGAGCCGCCCACGCTTGCGGCCAGCGTGAACGTGGGCTGTGTACGCATGGCGGAACGCCACGGCCTCCTGGACCGTGCCGCCGAGGCGGATCTGCGCCGGGCCGAAGAGGAGATTGCCGCCCTCCTCGAACCGGCGCTCCACCGGCTGTTGGAACGAGGGCAGAAGATGACTCGCGCAGAGGCGCAGAGCCCGCAGAGGAAGGCGAAAACAGGGGAGACAGAGCCGGAACCGCCTCGGCAGACGACTGGCCGACAAGCATTGCCGGTCATCGCCAGCGGCGGCAGCGCCACCACCTTCGCCGCCATCCGCCAGGCACTCGGCGAGTACAGCCGCGAGCGCGTGCACGGCTACCGGACAAGCCTCGAGGAAATGACGGAGACTCTGCGCGCCCTGACCGGGATGACAGCCGCCGAACGGGCACGGCTGCCGGGGATGATGCCGGGCCGGGAAGGGGTCCTGCCGGCCGGATTGCTGATCCTCTGCGTCTTCCTGCGCCTGGTGGGAAGCAGCCGGATGAGGGTCTCGACGCGGGGATTGCGGTACGGTCTGGTGCAGGCGTTGGCCGCGGGGGACCGCACGGCTACGTGGTCCTGGTGACCGGGGCCGGCACAGTGTGCAAAGGAAACACCCGCAGGAGATGCGCTGGAGCCCGCCATCCACGGCGGTAGCCCGAATCGGCATGCGCTGGAGCCCGCCATCCACGGCGGTAGCCCGAATCGGTCGACGCCGCGGCGGTCACGCAGGACCGCCCTCCAACGGACCGGCCGGGGCCCAGCCGGCCCGGAACAGCCTTGCGTTCCGACCGGGCAGAGGATCCTGAATCAGCCCTGGCCGCGCCCGGGGGACCGGCCAACCGGGAGAGAACCATGGCAACGCAGAGAACGCCTCGGCTGCGGCCCAGCCCCTCCCGATGCAGAAAGCCAGGGAATTCAACGAACGCCATGCACACCTCGATCCCTGAACCGCAGCGCGCCGGCCAACGCGGCATCCCGGGGCCACGGCTTCTCCGGCGCTGCCCGGGCGGCGTACGGACGGCCCGCCGGATCGGCCTCCTCCTGCTGGCGGTCTGCACGGCTCAGGCCGCCGTGGTCAATCTGGTGGTCCTGCAGACCGCGGACATCCACGCCTGCGTCGGCCCCGCGGCGGAACCGGATCGGGGCGACTGGCTGCGGCTGGCCCCGGTCATCCGCCAGGTCCGGGATCGGCACGGCGCCGACCGCACGCTGCTCATCGATTGCGGAGATTGCATCGAGGGGACCTTCCTGGGCACGTTCACACGCGGCGAGGTGGCCATCCGCCTGCTCCAGGCCCTCGAGTACGACCTCTGGGTCCCGGGAAACCACGAGTTCGACTTCGGCGCGGCGCGGCTCCTCGAACTCTGCCGGCTCGCAGTCCCCACGGTCTGCGGCAATCTCGAACTCTTCCCGGACGGCGAACGCGAACGGCCTCCCGCCTGGCTGTGGATCGAGCGGGGTGGCGCCCGAGTTGCGGTCATCGGGGCCACGGCCAGCTACATGTCGCAGTGGTTCTACGGTCTCGGGACGGAGGGCTACCGCGTGCGCCCGGCCGTGGACCGGATCGAGGAGGTGCTGCCCGATATCCTCCGCCGTCGACCCGACCTGATCGTCCTGGCCGCGCACCAGGGCTGGCAGGAATCCGACCCCAGGGGCGTCAACGAGATCCGCGCCATCGCCGAACGCTTCCCCGAAATCGACCTCGTCCTCGGGGCCCACACGCACCGCCTCTTCCCCGGCCAGCGCATCGGGCACGACACCTGGTATCTCCAGCCCGGCGCCCTCGGCACCCATCTGGGTGTGGCCTACGTCAGCGTCGACACCGAAGCCCATGCCGTCGTCGACATCCGCTCGGAACTCCTGCCCGCCGCCGAAACGCCCGATCCCCAGGCACAGGCTGCCGTCGCCGACCTCCTCGACGCCGCCGAATGGGCCGCAAAGACGCTGGCAGCGAACCTGACCAACGCCGTCCCCTCCCGGGGAACTCCCGGCATCAGTTGCGCCACCAGCGAACTGCTCTGTCGTGCCCTCGCCGCGGCCACCGGGGCAACCGCCGCCCTGCACGGACGTCTGAGCCAGGACGGCTTCGACGCCGGGACCGTCACCGAAGCCGACCTCTTCCGGGTCGTGCCCTACGAGAATACCGCCGTGCTCGCGGAGTTCACCGCCGCGGAACTCGAAGCGGTCGTCGCCGAACAACTCGACAACCGCGAATCCTACGTCTACTGCGGCGTCTGGGGCGCCGAGTTCCGTATCGCTGAAGCCGAGTCCCGCGAGGAGGACGACCCGCAAGCCACGGCATCAGCGCGTGAGGACACCCCCCCGCAAACCGCGGTCGCCATGCTGAATCCACCGGATGGGGAAGGCCGCCTCCTGACCGTGCTCAACAGCTATACCGCGGCCGGCGGCGGCGGGCGGTTCCCCATCCTGCGCCGGATCCTCGCCCGCCCGGAAACCCGCGCCCGGGATACGGGCCTCAGCTCCCGCGACGCCCTGCGCACCTACCTCGGGAAACACCCGGACCTCTCCCCCCCCAAGCGCTGGATCCACGGCAGCCTCGCCGCCTTCGACCGCGCCAGAACCCCCGCCAAGCCCTGAGTTGGGGCCGGGGCCGGGAAGCCCGGCGGCGCTCCACCCTCTCCGCGGTATCGGTCGGATCGGTCGGATCGGTCGGAGCTGTCGGATCCGTCAGGCCAGCCCGACTCACCGGCGTCCTGCACGCAGGCGCCTGCCGGGCCTACTTGATCTCGATCCGCGGCCCCAGGCAGACGCGGAAGCCGTAATTGTTCCCACCCACGGCCTCCGCCTCCGCCCTCATCCAGTAGCGGCCAACCGGGTTCATGTACTGGACGGAAGCGTCCCAACTGCCGCCACGCGACGCGTGACAGACGGCTTGCTGCGCGTTCAGCGGGTCGATGCGGGGCGAACGGCTGTAGAACTTCTCATCGTACCAGTCCAGGCACCACTCCCACACGTTGCCGGACATGTCGTGCAAACCCAGCTCGTTGGCTTTCTTCTCGCCGACCGGATGCGGCCCATGATTGCTGTTGTCCCTGTACCATGCGACCTCACCCGGGTTGCGTGAACCACTGTACTCGTACCCTTGAGTCTCTGCACCGCCCCGCGCCGCATACTCCCACTCCGCCTCTGTGGGCAGCCGGAACTCGTAGTCCGTCGGCAGCCGCCCGGCGTCGCGCTCGCGTTCCGTGAGGGTGGCACAGAAGGCGGCGGCTTCCCGCCACGAGAGGCTGCTCACCGGGTGCCGCGCCAGTTTGAGGCCGCTAGGGTTGCGGCCAGTCACGGTCTGGAATTCGGCCTGGGTCAGTTCATACTTCGCCATCCAGAACGCCCGTGCGATCTGCACCGTGTGGACAGGCTTGATTTCCCTTCCCCCCGTGTCCGAACCCATCTGGAAAGTACCGGGCGCCACCCAAACCAGTTCGATGCCCACCTGAGGAACGGTCCAAGGCTCACCGGGGAGCGGGAACATCAACGCCGTCTGCACAATGGAGGCCTGTTGTCTCCCCGCCTTGCTTTCACCCCAATTCCTCTCGAACTCGGCCAGGGCCTTGCGGGTTGCCTCGACGCGTTTGGGGTCTCCCTCGCAGCGCTTGCGGATGGCGGCGATGACCGTGTCCCGGTCCTCCAGCCGGGTCGAGCCGCTGATCTGCCGCAGCAGCTCGACCAGGGCATCTTCGGCGGCCTGTTCCCGGGCCGCGGCCTTTCGGGCATCGATTGCCCCCACCAACGCCTCCCCGAGGGGGCCACCGGCCTTCTCGAAGAGCCGGCGGGCCACGTCGAGGCGCCCCGCTTCGAGGGCCAGGAGCCCGCGCTGCAGGCACAGTTCCGGCGTGTCCCCTTCGCCCAGGCGGCGCAACCGTTCCGCCAGGCTCAGGTCGGCAAGTTGGATGGTGCGTCAGAGCCTGCCGGTCCCCTGGCCATGCCGCACGATCTGGCTCACCCGGATCGCCGCCGCGCTCACCTCGTGGACCTCGCAGGTCATCTTCTCCCTGGCCAGCTCGATCTCGACGGTCTTGCCGGTGTCTGCCTGGAGCGAGGCGAGAAGCTGCCGGTCCATGCCGGCCACGGCCTCGAGCTGGGCCGTGACCGTCCGGCGCGCCTCGGGAGAAAGCCCCTTCCCGAGGTCATCCTGCTTTCCGCGCCAGGCCTGCAACGCCGCGCCGGCCCAGCCCCGGGCCTCCTCGACGGAGAGCGGGTTGCGGAACCGATCCTCCCCGCGAATGGCGCGGCCAAGGACCAGGATTGGGAGGCCGGGAGCCACGCGGCGCAGAAAGCCAACGTCTGAGAGAATCCTGGGCCTCACATCCGCTTCGGGGGCCCGCTCGTAGTCCCAGAAAGCCACGAAGTCGGTGCCCGACGGAACGGGGTCCGGCTCGCGCCAGAGCGGACTCTCGGGTCGCAGATCAAGGGTCACCAGGACGGGGACCCCGGGGTACTGGCGGCGCATTCCCAGAATACGGGGCTCGACCAGGCGCGGGGACTTGTTCATGTCGGCGACCCACAGGGCGAGAAGATTGGGCAGGTCGGCTGGCAGAGACGGCATCCGGTCAGGCCACATGGAGACGATCAGGCCGATGTCGGCCTCCGCCAGGGCGCGCACCATTTCCTCATTGTCACGGCCATACCCCGGCAGGGCGGTTACGTTCGTGAAGGCTCCCACCCGAGCCAGATACTCCCGCGGACTCCTGATCGAGGACTGTGACACGACGAAATACCCATACAGGAACCCCTCCGGCGCCCTGGGCAGCGGGGCCGGAGCCGTCGGCGTGCTGGGGGCTGCCACCGGAGGCGTGGCCGGGATGCTCTCGACCGCGGCGGGCGACTGGGTCGCAGGGGCTGCCGGGGCGGTGGGTGCCGCTTCTTCCGCCGGCGGGGTCGTGGGCCCGGGGCCAGGCGGGGGAGTGCCGGGCGCCGCCCCGGCACCGGCCGTTCCCGTCGGCCCCGGATCCGTCGGATCCGTCCGATCCGTCCGATCCCCCCGATCCCTCTCCGCTACCTGGACCGCACGGCCCCCCCCGCGATGCCGCAGGGCCAGCGTGGCTGCCAACGCCACGACCACCACCGCCGCCGCGGCCATGGCCCACACCCACGGCGAACGCCAGGCCGAAGCCGCCAGCTTGAGCGCCGCCGCGCCGTGGGCCGAAGGTGCACCGGCCCCCGTCTGGTGCTGCCGGGCCACGGCCTCCTGGACCTGACGGGCCAGGGCGGCATTCATCCTGGAGCCCGCGACGCCGCGCCCATCGTGGGCGCGGTTCGCAGTATCGGGAGAGGAACCCGCGGAGACCGCGGGCTCCAGGGGCATGTCGCCCGCCAGCACGCGGTCGACGTCCGCGATGAGGGCGCGCCAGTCCACGTAGCGCTCGTCGGGTTTCTTGGCCATCATCCTCTCGATCAGCCGGCCGCATCCCTCGCTGAGGTGGGGATTGCGTTGGCGCGGCGGCGGCAGGGTCTTGACGGCCACCTGACGGTCTACCGAGAGTTGGGTCCCCAGATAGACCTCGCCCATCCCCCCCTTGCCCAGCAGCCGTTCGAGACGGAAATCGCCCAGCGTGGCCCCCGGCCCGAGCTTCCCCTCCGGGACCGCCACCGGCGCCTGGCAGTGCGGACACGCCAACTGGCTCCCCGAGAGCGAGGTGTCCGCTTCCAGGTCCTTGCGGCAGGATGGACAGGAGAAGGTGAACAGCATCTCGCCGTCCCTCGATGCAGCCTACGGCGTCACCGATCCACCCGGACCCGTCACCGTACTCCGACTACGCGTCCCGTCGTCCCCCGCAAGGGACAACGGTGGACGGATGCCCGACAATACCCGGTTCTCAGCCGGCTGCGGATCTACCATAGGTCCCGGCGTGGCGGCGTACAAGCATGGGGCAGGGCCTGCCGTAATGCCTCAGTGAAAACAGGAAGGACTCGGGAATCGGCTCAGCAGGAGCTTCGCCCTCCAGGGGAATCGGCTCAGCAGGAGCTTC
>JAFGRS010000524.1 GCA_016935045.1 Lentisphaeria bacterium
GGACAGGCAGCGGGGCCGTGTCGAGGTCCGGGCGCCCACGGAGGAGGAGATCCGCCGCAATCCCAACCTGCGCGGCCACATCGAGGTCAGTCCGGACGGCCGGACCTTCCGGTATGCCGACGGGACCCCGTTCTTTCTGCTGGCGGATACGCTCTGGGCGGGCAACACGGCGCGCTGCGGCCTGGGAGAGGACCGCGACGGCCCCTTCTTCAGGCACCTCGCCGACCGGCGCGCCAAGGGATTCACCGCGATTCTGATGCAGTACTTCCATGGCTACGGGGACTATGACGATGCGCCCGGGCACCGGAACGAAGGCGGCAGAACGTTCCTGGGGCAACCGGCCGCCCGGCTCAACCCGGCCCATTTCCAGGCCTTGGACCGTCGCCTGGAGGCTCTCTGGGGAGAGGGATTCGTGGCGGCGGTGCCGACCACGTGGTGGGGCAAGACGCGGCGGTGCGTGTGCACCGTCGAGGATGCGTGTCGCGTCAGCGCCTACTGCGCGGTGCGGTACGGTGCCTTCAACGGCCTCTGGGCGCTCTCGGGGGAGTACCAGTATGCTTTCCCGGACTGCGGCTGGAAGGCGGCGGACTTCGGCGCCCTCGGAGCGACGGTTCAGGCGCACAATCCGTACAGGCATCCGGTGTCGATCCATCCCAGCGCGCGGCTCGACTGGCCGGCCCCGCACAACGTGCAGTCTTCGCGGCCTTTCCACGGGGAGGCGTGGCTGGATCACCATTGGCTGCAGACGGGCCAGAGCGTAGACCGTCTCCACAACATCCCGCGCCGCCTTGCCGAGAACCGCGCCCTCACCCCGGCCAGGCCGGTGTTCTGTTCCGAAGCCTGTTACGAGCGCGTTGGGGATGCGGAATCCGCCTACCACACGCGCTGGCAGGTCTGGACCGCGTTCCTTTGCGGCGCGGCCGGGTTCGGCTATGGCGCCCATGGCGTGTGGCAATTCTACGATCCCCTGGATCCCGAGGGCGAGACGGGCAAGCAGACCCGGGAAGTGACGGAGTGGCGCAGCGCGCAGCAGTTTCCAGGGGCCTCACAGGTGCGTCATGCCCGGGACCTGCTGACGGGGTTGGCATGGTGGCGCCTGGAACCCCGCCGCGAGTGGCTGACGGTGAACGGCGGTCCCAACCCCTCCCCGAGCGCAAGGGACCTCACGCCGCCGCACGCGGCCTCCATCCCCGGGGAGGCGGTGGTGATCTATGTCCCGCGGGGCAATGAAACCCGGGACCTGGCCCTGACGCACCTGCCTGGGCCGTCCCCGCGGGGGCGCTGGTTCGACCCGCGCACCGGAGTGTCGGCGCCCTGCGCGGGACCGGGAGCCGGGGCCTCGACGTGGGCCCTCCCCCGGCGTCCGGAACCGGGGGACGACGATTGGGTCCTGGTTCTCGAATCCGAGGGGACCCGCCAGGACCGGTGACCTTTTCTGCCCGTAACCCGCGAAACATGTGATGGGACGTGGTGGATCGGTGGCCCCGAGCGACGGGAACCCGGGAGCAAAGGAGTCTCGAACGGTGCGTTGCTTTCGTGCATGGCTGGGAATGGTATGGCTTATCTCAGGAGGAAGTCTGATGGCATCTGCCGCCGAACCGCTCAAGGTCGAGGTCAAGCGCAAGCCCAAGGACCCGGAATGGCGCGTGGTCGACACCTGGAGCGTGGGTCACGCCCAGGGTTTCACCCCGCGCCGCGACCCCATGCCGGCCAGCCGTTTCGGCGGGGACCCGTCGCGCAGGTTCGACGCCACGGGGTACTTCCGTGTGGAACGGGCAGGCGACCGATGGTGGCTGGTGGACCCGGACGGGCATCCCTTCGTCCACGTCGCCCTCTGCAGCGTCTCGCCGCGGCAGGGCTCCCCCAAGGCCAGGGCCGCCTTTGCCGAGAAGTACGGCAGCGAGGAGAGGTGGGCTGCCGAGACGATGGCGCTGTTGCGGGCACACGGCTTCAACGGCACGGGTTCCTGGTCGAACGACGCGCTTCTGGCGACCGCGCCCGGGCGTCCCGCCTACTGCCCCAACTGGAACTTCATGAGTTCCTACGGGAAGGGGCGGGGGGGGACGTATCAGAAGCCCGGACACACGGGCTATCCGAAGGACGCCATCTTCGTCTTCGATCCCGGTTTCGAGGCCTTCGCCATGGAACACGCCCGGCGTCTCGCGGCGACCCGGGAGGATCCCTGGCTGCTGGGGCACTTCTCCGACAACGAGATGCCGCTTTCGCGGAAGTGCCTGGACAACTACCTGGCCCTGCCCGAGGGCGATCCCGGCCGGGAGGCGGCGCGGGAGTGGCTGCGGCAACGCCGGGGCGGGGAAGCGGGTGCGGCGGGGCTGACGGACGCGGAGCGCGAGGCCTTTCGCGAGGTGGTCGTCGAGCGCTATTTCGCGATCGTCTCGAGGGCCATCCGTGCCCACGATCCCAATCATCTGTATCTCGGCTGCAGGTTCCACGGCGACGAGAAGCGGAGCGAGGCGGTGTTCCGCGCCGCCGGCCGGCACGCGGATGTCATCTCGGTCAACCTCTACGGGGCCTGGACTCCGGACGCAACGCAGCTCGCGAATTGGGTGCGCTGGTCGGGTCGGCCGTTTCTGATCACGGAGTTCTACGCCAAGGGGATGGACTCGGGGATGCCGAACACCAGCGGCGCCGGCTGGCTGGTCCGGACGCAGCGGGACCGTGGGCTCTTCTACCAGAACTTCTGCCTCGGACTGTTGGAATCCCGCGGCTGTGTCGGCTGGCACTGCTTCAAGTACGCGGACAACGACCTCGAGGACAGGAGCGTGGACCCTTCGAACGTCGATTCGAACAAGGGGATTGTCACGGCGACCTTCGTCGAATACCCGGAGTATCTGGCGCTCCTGCGCGAGCTGAACGTCAATGTCCATGGCCTGATCGAGTGGATAGACCGGGGAGGAAAGGTCCATCCGTGATCGCGGCAGGGCCTCGCCGTCCAGCCGATGGGGCGTCGCCGGGCGGGATGCGGTACGACGGTTTCTGCCGGCGCACGGCGATCGCACAGGAACGGGGGGGGCTCCTCGATGACCGAACGTGAACGGCGTCTGGCCGCGGTACGGTTCCGGTATCCGGATCGGATTCCGGTGGCGATGGACTTCACGGGGGATTGCTGGGAGAGGCACGGCAGCGCGGCACTGGACCGGATCATGGCGGACCATCCCCGTCTCTGGCCGGGGCACCGGCCCAAACCCCCCGGCTGGCGGCCAACCCATGCCCCCTGGCGCCGCGCGGGAGTGCCCTACACCGACTCGTGGGGGTGCCTGTGGGAGACCATCGCGGACGGGACGACCGGAGCGGTGGTGCGTCACCCGCTCGCCGACTGGAGTGCCTTCGAGGGCTTCGGGCCACCCGACCCGGCGGCACAGGACGGCTGGGGAGCAATCGACTGGGAGGTGCGGAAGGCGGCGCTTCGGGCAGCACGGGAGAGTGGTCGATTGGCCGCCGGGGGGCTCCGCCACGGGCACCTCTTCCTCACCCTGACGTACCTGCGCGGCTTCGAGAATCTGCTCTTCGACATGGCGGACGAGGAACCCCGCCTGGGGGATCTCGTGGCGATGATCGAGGCGTTCAGTGCCGAGCATGTCCGTCGCTGGCTCGCTCTCGGCGTCGAATGGCTGGGATATCCCGAGGACCTGGGAATGCAGGTCGGCCCCATGCTCTCGCCGGCCCAGTTCCGGCGCTGGATCCAGCCCTCCTACCAGCGCCTGATGGCACCGGCGAAGGACCGCGGCGTCGTGGTGCACATGCACTGCGACGGGGACGTCCGGGACCTGGCCGAAGACCTTCTCGACTGCGGTGTGGACGTACTCAACATCCAGGACGAGGTCAACGGCATCGACTGGATGCGGGAGAACCTGCGGGGACGCGTGGCCATCCACCTGGACATCGACCGACAGCACATTCCGGTCCACGGCCGACCTCGGGACATCGAGGCACACATCCGCCGGGTCGTCTCTGAACTGGCCGACCCCCGGGGCGGACTCCTGCTGCACGCCTCCGTCGGCCCCTCCGTGCCCCTGGAGAATGCCGCCGCGCTGGCCACGGCACTCGAGAATTCCTGCGAGTGGCCTTGAGCCAGGCAGATGGATCCTGCCGAGCCGTTTCCCTGTCCCCTGGAGGGCGAGGCTCCTGCCGAGCCGTTTCCCGGATGGGACGGAGGCATGACCCCGCGGCAGTCCTGATGCTGGCAGAGTCGCTCCGTAAAGTGTACAGTATAGTGTACAATATAGGGAGCATACTCCATGAAGACTGTTAACTTCACTGAGTTTCGGCGGAACGCATCGGCGCTGATTTCCGCTGTGGAGCGGGGTGAGACGGTACTTGTGATCCGGCACGGCAGGCCGGTCGCGGAGGTCAGCCCGTTTCTGGCCGAATCCGTCAAGGGGCCCTCGTGGCATCGGCCGGGACCGAGGCTGGCGGTTCGGGGCCTGGCCCTTTCGCAGGCGGTTCTGCAGGAACGGGAGACCAGCGAATGAGAGCCGTGCTTGACGCATCGGCCCTTGCCAAGAGGTACGTGCAGGAGCCCGGCAGCGACGAGGTCGAGGGCATTCTGATGCAGACTTCTGCACTTGGTCTGTGCGTGGTCTGCATGCCGGAGATCGTGTCTGCCCTCAGCCGTCTGCGCCGGGAGCGCGTCCTGAGCGTGGTGCAATACCGGCAGGCGAAGCATGCACTGGCCGTGGACATCGGTGAGGCCACGGTTCTGCACCTGACGCCCTCGGTCATCGCCAGGGCGGTAGCGCTGTTGGAGACAAACGTGCTACGTGCGCTGGATTCGTTGCACGTCGCCTGTGCCATCGAGTGGGGGGCTGAGCTCTTCGTTTCCGCGGATCACCGGCAGTTTGCCGCAGCGGAGAATGCCGGGCTGCCATCCCGGTTCGTCGGCCGGCCGTCAGGAGGAAGCGAACGATGAAGAACCTGTGTTCCTGCACCATCGCGTTGCTGGCCACATCGGCCGTCGCCGGCGACGCCGGCGGGATGGGCCCATTGCGGGCGCATCCGGACAACCCGCGGTACTTCGCCGACGCCGGCGGCCGGGCGGTCCTTCTGGTGGGCGCCCACACCTGGAACAACCTGGTGGACATGGGCCGGTCGGACCCGCCC
>JAFGRS010000525.1 GCA_016935045.1 Lentisphaeria bacterium
ATGGCAGCAGACCGGGGCAAGGGCGGCGATGGGTGGGTCCGCGGTGTGTCCGCGGGCGGTGTGTTGCGGCGGCTGCCGTTGGAGCATGAAACATCGGTTTTCCTGCTGCTCAACGTAGTGGATCTTCTGCTGACGCTGGGCATGGTGTGTTCCGGGCACTTTGCCGAGGCGAATCCTCTGGCGCGGCGGGTGATCACCGCCTGGGGACTGCGCGGTTTGATCGTGTACAAGATGGGGGCCGTGGCGGGCATTTGCCTCCTGGCGCAGGTCCTGGAACGCAATTCCGGGGGGCTCGGACGACGGATCCTGAACCTGGGTTCCGTGGCGATGGGTCTCGTGATCGGGTACAGTCTGTGGTTGCTGATGCAGCGGTTCGGGTAGGTACCGATCGTTTCAGAATGACCTGTACTCGCGAATGTGTGCCCGCAGAGCCGCGGGCGCTCCAGGGGGTTGTGAGACGAGCCGTATGAGAAGCATGCCTTGGCTGACGCTGGTGCCGCACACGGCCGACGGCGGCATCCGGGTGACGGGTCCGAGCCGCCGGAAGGTGTTCGAGCGCGCCGCACGGGGGATGTTCTCGCTGCTGACCGATCTCGAATGTGTGCGGCCTTCCCGGGAGTGGGACATCGAGGTCGCCGCGCCGTCCCCCGAGGAGTTGCTGGTGGCCTGGCTGTCGGAGCTGAACGTCAGGCACCAGACGGAGCATGTGCTGCTGTGCCGGTTCCGGGTGCAGGCGCTGAGCGACACGGCCCTTCGTGCCGGCGTCTCGGGCGAACCCATCGACCCGGCCCGGCACGAGGTGCTGACGGAGATCAAGGCGGTCACCTACTGCGGCCTCGAACTGGGGTGCAGCCGCGGGGTATGGGTGGCCCGGGTGATCTTCGACCTCTGATTCGTGGAGCCGAACATGGACCCATCCTCCGTGCGCCAACTCCGTGACTGCGTCTGGGAGATCGCGCCGACCGGCGCCATGCGGGTGCCGGTACGGCTCTATGCCTCGGAAGGCATGCTCGAACGCGCCTTCGCCGACAATGCGCCCGAGCAGGCCCGGAATGTGGCCACGCTGCCCGGCATCCAGGAGGCCAGCCTGGCCATGCCGGACATGCACTGGGGCTACGGTTTCCCCATCGGCGGCGTGGCGGCTTTCGACGAGGCGGAGGGCGTGGTCTCGCCCGGCGGCGTGGGTTACGACATCAACTGCGGCGTGCGGCTGATGGCCTGTCCTCTGTCGCGTCCGGAGGTTGCCGGGGCGTTGCGTCGTCTGACGGAGGAGTTGTTCGGCGCGATTCCGACGGGGGTGGGTTCTTCCGGCGCGGTTTCGCTGTCGCCGGCGGCGTTGAAGGAGGCCGTTCGTGGGGGGGCTGTGTGGGCGGTTCGGGCGGGATACGGCATCGAGGCGGATGTGGCGCAGGTCGAAGAGGGCGGCTGCATGCGGGAGGCGGCCGTGGAGGCGGTTTCGGACCGCGCCTGGACCCGTGGCCGGGACCAGTTGGGGACCCTCGGCGCCGGCAACCACTTCCTCGAAGTCGGCTACGTCGACGAGATCCACGACGCGGACGTGGCGGGCGCCTTCGGGCTGGCGCCCGGTCAGGTCACCCTGATGATCCACTGCGGCTCGCGGGGATTCGGACACCAGGTCTGCGACGATTTCCTGGCCCTCATGGGGCGCGCCTCGAAACGCTACCGCATCGAGCTGCCGGACCGGCAACTCGCCTGCGCCCCGATCCAGTCCCCGGAGGGTCGGCAATACCTCGGCGCCATGAACGCCGCCGTGAACTATGCCTTCGCCAATCGCCAGATCATCGCCCACCAGGCACGCCAGGCGTTCGCCGCCGTCCTCGGCAGCGCCGGCCAAGCCCTGCGCACGGTCTACGAAGTGGCCCATAACATCGCCAAGTTCGAGACCCATGCCGTCCAGGGAACCCCCAGGCGACTCTGCGTCCACCGCAAGGGCGCCACGCGCGCCCTCGGACCGGGACACCCCGATGTCCCCCGGCCATACCGCGACTGGGGACAGCCCGTGCTGATCCCCGGGGACATGGGGACCTGTTCCTACGTCCTGGTCGGGACCCGCACCGCCATGGAGGATACCTTCGGCAGTGCCTGTCACGGGGCCGGACGGGCCTTGAGCCGCAACCAGGCCATGCGGCAGGCCAAGGGACGGGACCTCTTCGAGGAGTTGCGCCGGGAGGGGATTCTGCTGCAGGCCCATTCGCCGCGCACGGTTGCCGAAGAGATGCCGGAGGCGTACAAGGACGTTTCCGAAGTGGTGGACGCCTGCCAACGGGCGGGGATCGCCCGCCGCGTGGCACGCATCCGCCCTCTGGCGGTCATCAAAGGGTAGGGTGCGGCGATGCTCTCGATCCAGGATCTCGACCGTTGCTTCCCCCGGTACCGTGCGTTCGAGCCCGAGGTCCCCGTCTGGGATCTGACCCCTGGCCTGGGAGGCTGCTTCCACCGCTTCTTCGACACCTCCCCCATCAGCCCGTCCGGGCGATTCCTGGCCGTGACCCGGTTCGCGGACGAGAGGCGCATGCCACTCCCCGGCGAACCCGCCGAAGTCGTGCTGGTGGACCTCGAGACCGGTCGCCATCGGGTCGTGGCGGAGACCTTCGGCTGGGATACCCAACTGGGTGCTCAGGCGCAGTGGGGAAAGGACGACAGGGAGCTGTTCTTCAACGACATGGATGTGCGCGCCTGGCGACCCTATGGCGTCCGCTTCGATCCCGCGACCGGAGACCGCCGCCGGCTCGACGGCACGGTCTACATGGTGTCGCCGGACGGGACGCAGGCCCTGAGCCCCTGCCTGTTGCGCACCGGGCTGACGCAGGCCGGGTACGGGGTGTTGGCGCCGGATCGGGCGGTGCCTCGAAACCGCGGCGCCGCCGGGGATGACGGGGTGTACGTGACGGACACGGCAAGCGGACGCTGCCGGCTGCTGCTCTCCTTCGCGCGGATCGCGGCCGCGGTGTGGACGGCTCCCCGCTTCGAGGCGGGGGACTGGTACGGGTTTCACGTCAAGTGGAACCCCCGGGGGACCCGGATCATGGCCGTGGGCCGATGGGTATCGCGGCAGGGGAAGAACGTCAGGCCGTCCCTGATTACGGCCTCTGCCGACGGGGACCGCATCGCCCTGGCGGTCCCGGATACGGAATGGGCAGACAAGGGAGGACACCACCCGAACTGGTGCCCCGACGGGGACCACGTCCTGATGAACCTCAGGATCGACGGCCCCGACACTCCCATGCGCTTCGTGTCCGCGCGCTGGGATGGCAGCGGGCTGGCGGCCCTGCACGGCGACATCCTGGGTTCCGGCCATCCCTCGCTGCACCCGGACGGGCATCACGTGGTGACGGATTGCTATCCGCAGGAGAAGCCGGCCTTCGGGGATGGCACGACCCCCATCCGCTGGGCCGACCTGCGCACGGGGGAGGTGCGCCCGATCGTGCGTGTGCGGACCGTTCCGGAGTTCTCCGGGCCGAAGAAGGAACGCCGTGTCGACCCCCATCCCGCCTGGGACCGTAGTTGGGGATTCGTTGCCTTCAACGGCTGCCCGCGGAACGTCCGTTCGGTGTTCCTTGCGGACGTGCGCAGCCTGCTGGCATCCTGAGGGCCCGCGCGGAAACAACTTCCCATTTTGCTGCAGCCGATCCCGATTCCTGGCAAGGCGTGAGCGCAGCGGGCATACCCGCAGTGGTACGTCCCGAGCGAG
>JAFGRS010000526.1 GCA_016935045.1 Lentisphaeria bacterium
AAACCGGGCACCCCGGGCGCCCTCGTCGCCACTGAGTGGACCACACCCGACATCTGGCTGCGCCGTACCTTCCCCTTCGACGGCAAACCCCTGCAACGCCCCCAGCTCTGCGTGCACCATGACGAAGACGCGGAAATCAGCATCAATGGCGTCAGCGTACTCAAGACCACCGGCTATACCGTCGACTACGAGTTCTTCCCGCTCACCCAGCCCAACCTCCTCCGGCAGGGAACCAATACCATCGCCATCCACTGCCGGCAGACCCGGGGCGGACAGTACATCGATGCCGGAATCGTCGACCTCCGACAACCCTGAACCACCCCACCACCTCCTCAGACGCGGCGAAAGCACCCCTGACGAAGCTCCTGCTGAGCCGTTTCCCCTGGAGGGCGGCGCCGTTTCCCCTGGAGGGCGAGGCTCCGCCGAGCCGCATGGGGACGCCGCACGGGGACCCTGCAGCCTACGGGAGGGCGACGCGCCGCGGAGCCGCATCCCGACCCATTCGCGAGTTGCACGGAGACAGGAGCCGAATCCCACTCCGCCGCCTTGACGTCCCCGTTCTTGTTGCGTATAGTTCTCAAAAGGGGAATGGGGCGGATGGGGTTGTAGGATGCGCGGTTGCGTCGACGGAGCGTTGGGATCATCCGGAAGGAGCACATGCCATGGCCAAAGCGAAGCCCAAGACCCTGACGACGGCTGCCGGGATTCCGGTTCCGGACAACCAGACCTCCCTGACGGCGGGTCCGCGCGGTCCGACGCTGATGCAGGACCACTACCTGGTGGAGAAGCTGGCGCATTTCAACCGCGAGCGCATCCCGGAGCGGGTTGTGCACGCCAAGGCCGCGGGGGCCTTCGGGACCTTCACGGTGACCGCGGACATCAGCCGCTACACCCGGGCGAAGATCTTCTCCGAGGTCGGCAAGCAGACCGAGGTCCTGGGGCGCTTCTCGACGGTTGCCGGCGAGAAGGGTTCGGCGGACACGGTGCGGGACGTGCGCGGCTTCGCGCTGAAGTTCTACACCGAGGAGGGCAACTGGGACATGGTGGGCAACAACACCCCCGTGTTCTTCATCCGCGACGCCATCAAGTTCCCTGATTTCATCCACACGCAGAAACGGGACCCACAGACCAACTGCAAGGCGGACACGCCCCAGTGGGACTTCTGGAGCCAGGTCCCGGAGGCGCTGCACCAGGTGACGATCCTGTTCTCGGACCGGGGCATTCCCCGGGGCATTCCCTACATGAACGGCTACGGCAGCCACACGTACAGCTTCATCAACGCCCGGAACGAGCGTTTCTGGGTCAAGTTCCATTTCAAGACCCAGCAGGGCATCCAGTGCATGCCGGCGGAGGAAGCGGACCGCCTGGCCGGCTGTGACCCGGACTACCATACCCGCCAGCTCTTCGAGGCCATCGAGAGGGGCGAATTCCCGCGCTGGACATTCTCTGTCCAGGTCATGCCCGAGAAGGATGCCGAGACCTACCGCTGGAACCCCTTCGACCTGACCAAGGTCTGGCCCCATGCGGACTACCCCCTCATCGAGGTCGGCGTCCTGGAGATGAACCGCAACCCGTCGAACTACTTCGCCGAAATCGAGCAGGCCGCCTTCTCCCCCGGCAACGTCGCGCCCGGCATCTCCTTCAGCCCCTGCAAGATGCTGCAGGCCCGCATCCTCATGTACGCGGACGCCCACCGCTACCGCCTGGGGACGAACTTCGAACGCCTGCCCGTCAACGCGCCGCGGGGTACCCAGGTCCAGAATCCCTACCAGCGGGACGGGTCCATGCGCTTCGACGACAATGGCGGCGGCGGCCCCAACTACGAACCCAACAGCTTCGGCGGCGCCCAGGCCAACCCGGCCTATGCCGAACCTCCCCTCAAGATCTCGGGCGACGCGGACCGCTACGAACAGAAACGGGGGGTGGACGACGACTACATCCAGCCCGGCAACCTCTTCCGCCTCATGTCCAGGGGTGAGCAGGGACGGCTCATCAAAGCCATCGTGGGCAGCCTGAAAAACGTGCCGCAGCCCATCCAGAAGAAGATGGTAGAGCACTTCACCCGGGCCGACAAGGCCTACGGGGCGGGCATTGCCAAGGCCCTGGGGCTGAAGTAAGGTACCGGCACTGGTTCGAGTGCAACGGCGGGGGCACGGCAGTGCACGTGTTTCCCGCCATTTTCTGTCTGCGCCCGGCGGTTGCCAGTCGTCTCAGAGTAGTCCGGATCCCGAAATGTGTGCCCGCGAGGCCGCGGGCGCTCCAGGCAAGCCACGCTGGCCGGTATCCCGGAGTGTGTGCCCGCGAGGCCATGTCTGCGTGTACGCACAGGCAGGCGCGGGCGCTCCAGGCAAGCGTGGTACTCTGGGCAATTCGTGGCATCGAGGTGTGCTGTGTCCCTGACGTCCGCGGAAATCCAGCAGCGACAGGCCCGCATGCTGGCCGCCTGCCGTAGGGACGGTCTCCGCATCACGCGGCAGCGGACGGAGGTCTACCGCGAGATTGCGGCCACGGAAGCGCATCCCGACGCGGAAGCCATCCACGCCCGGGTGACCCGGCGCATCGCCGTCAGCCTCGATACGGTCTACCGGACCCTTGCGGCCCTGGAAAAGGCCGGCGCCATCGGCCGGGTCAGCGCCCTGCACGGGGCGGCCCGCTTCGACGCCAACACCGCAAAGCACCACCACTTCGTCTGCACGGAGTGCGGTCTGGTGCGCGATTTCAGCAGCGCGGAACTCGACGCCTACTGCCCCCCCGAGGCTGTCCGGCAGTGGGGAGAAATCCTCTCGGTCCACGCCGAACTGCGGGGAATCTGCAACCAGTGCCGAGAAGCGAGGACCGGGAGCCCGGGCGCCTGATCCTCACCGCACCCGGACTCGAGGCCTGCCCGTTCGTTGTGTCCGTTCCCGTCCGTTTCTCCCCCGCCCCGCCTCTTCAGGGGGCCTTGATGTCAAAGGCCATCAGGGCGTCGCCGTGGCGGATGTACAGGCGCCCGTCGCTGATGGACGGATGGGCCCAGTGTTGCTGTTTTCCCCTGGTCACCTGGAAGGAACTGACCACCTCGAAGGCCTCCGGCTTGGCGGTCACCAGAGCCACGCTGCCGTTGCGCTCGTCGTAGCAGTACAGCATCCCTTCGGCGGCCACGATGGATCCCTTCGTGTTCCAGTCCGCCTGGTAGCGGGTCCGGCCGCTGTCCCAGTCCAGGCAGACCCATTTCCCTTCCTTGTTGTTCACCCAGTTGGCGCCGTAGATGTGGGCGCCGACCCGGACCACGCCGCCGTGGTGCGTGTCGAGGTCGGGACTGGTCCACACCACCTCCGCCGCGGAGGCATCGGCGGCCAGACGGAGCATCACGCCGGCATGGTCGTAGCCGCTGGTCACGAAGATGCGGCCGGCGTGGAACAACGGCGCCACGGCGTTGATGTCGTAGCCGCTCTTGGGCGCCTGGATGGTATGATACGCAACCTTCCACACGATGGCCCCGTCCGCCGGGTTCACGCCGAGGACATGCTTCCCGGTGACCGTCACGATCGACCGCCTGCCACCGTATTCCACCAGGATGGGCGACACGTACCCCGACTGGTCGTCGAGGCTCTCGGACTGCCAGGCCAGCTTGCCCGTGTCCTTCTCGAAGGCCACCATGGTCGTCTTCGGCCCGGCGGGGGTGTAGATCACCTTGCCGTCCACCACCAACGGGCTCTCCGCCGTCCCCCAGGGCCCGGTTCGGCCGCCGAATTCGTCGAAGGCCGGAACCGACCACACCGTCGTCCCCGTGCCGGCGTCCAGGCACACCACCTCGCCGGCGCCGCTGATGATGTACAGACGTTCACCCTCGACGGTGGGGGTGCAACGGGCCTGCGGGAAACTGCGCCGGTAGGCACTCCCGTACTCCGTCTGCCAGAGCTGTTTCCCGGCCCGATCCAAGGCCGTGGCAAATTCGCGTTTCTCCCGCATCCCGGTGACATAGACCTTCCCGCCGGCAACCGCGGCGGAGGAGTACCCCTCCCCGATGCCCGACACCCACCACAGCTCCCGCGGACCACCCTCCGGCCATTGCTTCAGCAGCCCCGTCTCCGCCGACACGCCATCCCGGTTCGGACCGCGGTACTGCGGCCAGTCCGCCCCCGCTGTCACGGGCACCACCCATGCCGACAGCAGTCCCCCGACACAGATCCCGACCATCCACAGCCCGTACCGTCTCAATACCATCGCATCGCTCCTTGCAACCGCTGAACTCGTACCTTGCACCGCCCCCTGTCGGGGATTCCCTCGACACGCACGTAAGGAACACGTTCCCGCCCGCGGCCGGCGCCGCCGTCAGCCCGGTTCAGGTGACAATTGCCTCGTCCGCGTTGTGTGCCCGGGCCACGGCGTCGGCCAGGTCATCGAGCTGGCGCAGGGTGTCCGGCGTGGGCAGTCCCTTCTGCAGCACGGTCCCGAGGACCTCGACCTTGAGGTTGGGAATGAGGCCGGCGATCTGCTCGATGGCCTTGCTGCTCCAGCCGTAAGACCCGAAGATGGCGGCATACTTGACCTTGGGCCGCAGCAGGTTGGCCAGGTGGGCGGCGTAGTACACGGCGGGATGCGGCCCGACGTGCACGGTCGGCGTCCCCACGATCAGCGTCGCGGCGTCCACCAGGGCAATGGCCAGCTTGCCGATGTCCGTCGCCGCCAGATCGAAGGCGTGAACGGTGATGCCGCGACGCGCCAGCGAGTCGATCAGGGCCTTTGCCATCCGTTCGGTGCTGCCGTGCATGCTGATGTAGGGGAGAACCACCTCGTTCTTCAGCCGCGGCGAGACCCAGTCGCGGTAGGCGTCCAGAATGAACCCGGGCTGGTCGTACACCGGCCCGTGGCTCGGGGCGATCAGGTCAAAGTCGAGCCTGTCGAGCTTGGCCAGGTTGCGCACGATGACGCTCCGGAAGGGCATCATGATCTCGGCGTAGTACCTCTTGGCAGCCTCGTAGACCCGGGCGCGGTCGCTGACGAAGCAGTCCGTGGTGGCCAGGTGTGAACCGAAGAAGTCGCAGGAGAACAGGCACTTGTCCTCCGCCACGTAGGTACACATGGTCTCCGGCCAGTGCACCCAGGGCGTATGGACGAACTGCAGGGTCTTGCCACCCAGGTCGATGCACTCACCGTCGTCGACCGTCCGGATGCGCTCCGCCGGGACTCCCAGGTGGGTGGTGACCATCGCCTCGGCCTTGGGGCTGCACACCAGCGTGGCAGCGGGAAACCTCGCCAGCACGTCGGGAATCGTCCCGGAGTGGTCCTGCTCGGAGTGCTGGCTGACCACGTAGTCAAGGCGCGGTTCCGCTTCGAGCTGTGCCAGCAGCTCGTGCCGCAGAACAGGATCCGTGCTGTCGATGAGAGCCGTGGCGTCGCTGCCACGAACCAGGTAGGCGTTGTAGCTGGTGCCGTCCGGCAACGGGATCAGCGAGTCGAACAGACGCCGTTCCCAGTGCACCGTGGCGATGTACTCGATGCCTCGACGGATTTCCCTCGCATGCATGATCTCTGCCTCCTGAACCGCTCTGCCTCGTTCTGCCGTCACAACCGTCCCGCCGTGGTCCGGAACAACGAACCCCAACCCTGCACACGATCCGACAGCCGCACCACGATGCGGTCAACCCTCCCTGCTCCGTCACGGCCCCCTGCCAGCCCACAATCTCGTACCGATTGTCTCAGAATCCGCTGTAGCCTTGGAAGACCGGCGCCCGCGAGAGCCCGGGCGCTCTGGACTGCCATGCAGCGATCCCTACCATGGACACCGACGACGGGAGGCGGGTTCCAGCCCGGGCGGATGACGCACCGGCAGGTCACTCGGAAACCACCCTGCCCAGGGCAGCCACTCGGGGTCAGACCTACCTTTTCAGGCACAGGAGGTGCGCATGCAGGCGCGCGGGGGTCCGAGGCCCCGGGGACAGGCGGGTTCCCGGGAACGGCGACGAACGGCAATGCCTCGGAGGCATTGCGACGCACGGGCTTCGGGGACTGTGCGATGGCACGCAGGCAGGGTATAGTCCTTCCCGTGTCAGCCGCGGTCTCACCGCAGGCCGCCAAATCTCCAGGAACACGCCCGATGCCTGCACTCATGGTTGGCCGCAGCAGCCCTGCCCCGGTCCCCACGCCCGCCTCCGGCTACGCCCCGGCGACGCCGCCGGAGTCCGGGTTTCCGCCGGAGGGTCCGCCCCGCGCCTCCGGCCGTCGGGTCACCCTCGCCGGCACGGGACCGGAAACGGCCGCGCGGCCACACGCGCCCCTGTACGCGGCGCCCCGGGCGCTGCTGGGAGGTCTCCTGGCTGCGGTCCTGCTGCCGAGTCTGGCCTCCTGTCGCAACGCCGGCAGCCCTGCGGGCAGCGGCGTTCTTCACGCTGCCGGAAGCCCGCTCGCCGTGGAGGCAAGGACCATGCGCACTGCCCTGACCCGTGACGACGTGCTTTCCATCCGCGAGGGCCGGTTCTACCTGGAAGGGGGACCCTTCGCGGAGATCAGCTTCAACAAATTCGATCTCTTCTGGCAGTTGTTCGACCAATTGGCGGCGGGCAACGCGCTGGACGACGCCAATCCCATGGTGCAGGCGCAGGACAAGGCGTTGCGGGACCTGGACGAGATGGGGTTCCGCAGCATCCGTATCTTCGCCCTGCCCTGGGGGCCGCGCGGCCCGGCGGCCTATGCCGATCCCGGACAGCGCCGGGTGCTGTATGCCGCCCTGGACCGCACCGTCGAGCTGTGCGAACGGCACGACATCCGCCTCGTCTGGTCCCTCGGGGCAGGCGCCTTCACCGACACCCAGTTGGTCCCGGGGGAGGGCTGGGTCTACGGCGAGGAGCAGATGCGCGAGCTGGTAGCCAACCCGGATTCCCGCGGGCGCAGGCTCCTCTACGAGTACATCGACGAAACCGTGGCGCGGTACCGCGACCGGAAAACGGTCCTCATGTGGGAGATCACCAACGAACTGACCCTGGCCGCCGACATCGGGGACAGGGACCGGGTCTACAACGGCCAGCGCATGCCCACGCTGAAGGAGGTGGCCGTGTTTACGGACGAGGTGGCCCGGCGCATCCAGGCCGCCGATCCCCTGCGCCTGGTCAACAACGGCGGCTCGCACATGCGCGAACACCAATGGCATCTCTACCGGCGCGAAGGATGGGTGCGGGACACTTTCGACGAGCAGTTCAAGTGCTTCGAGCTGGTCTTTGCGGATTCCGCCGTGGACGTGATCGACATCCACTCCTACCCCAACAACCGGCAGGGATACATCATCCAGGGACCCGACGGCAAGGAGACCCTCCTCGACCACCAGGGCTACATGGAGATCGCCCGACGCCTCGGCAAACCCCTCATGATCGGAGAACTGGGACTCCATGCGGCGGCACGCACGAACACGAAAATCTGGGAAGAGACCCCGGACTACTTCGAGAGCTTCGCCGACACCGCCGCCGCCAAGCCCTGGGTCGAGCGCACCCTCGACAGCGTCATCGACGCCGGCGTCCAGCTCTCCTACTGGTGGTGCTACCAGTCCGACCGCCCCATGGATCAGAACAACCCGCAGCGTTTCGACATCTCCCGCGACCGCAACCCCGAACTCCTGCGCTGCTTCGTCGAAGCCAACCGCCGACTCAAGGAACGCCTGGACGCCCGTTAGCGTCAGTACTGCTCACTTTGGACTCTGAGAATGTGGTCGGAACGATGTGATTCGTGTATTTCGCGTGACTCGTGGTGAATCCTCTGCGCAGGACCGCCCTCCAACGGGTCGGCCAGCCCGGAACAGCCTTGCGTTCGGACTGGAAGAAGGACCTCGAAAGAGCCCTGCCTCCCCCATGGCTGTTTGAATACCCCAACGCCGCCGCCGGGCTTGTCCCGATGGAGCGCCGACAGGAGGGCGGGGAGGGGGCGCGGCCGCGCTCCCTCACCCCGAATCGGCGCTCCACTGCCGCAAGGGCAGTG
>JAFGRS010000527.1 GCA_016935045.1 Lentisphaeria bacterium
ATGCCTGCACCTGGGAGGGAACGAAACAGAAGTAGGGGACCTGGGGGTGGACGCGGAAGGGCTGGGGGAAGGCCGGGTTGCCGGGGTGCCCAAGGAGCGCCAGGCCGGCCCAGGCACCCTCCGAGCGCCCGGAGAGGTCTCCCCAGCGGCCGCGGCTGGCATTGCCGTCGGCACGTGTCCTGCCCTCCGAGCTCAGGAATGCGCAGGCATCCCCCATCCAGTCTCCGTGGCCCCGGAACGCCATGCCGCCGTAGTGGTACTTCGGCAAGGCCAGAGGGACTCCCGCAACCGCATGCTGCGTGCTGGTCAGGTCCCACACCCAGCCGCTGGGATTCTCCCCGCCGGGGGCCCAGAAGCAGACCTCCCAGGTCTCCTCGAGCACGGCCAGGGGACCACCCGGCGCCTTGAGGTCCTCGAATGCGTGACGCGCCGTGAACCCTCCGGCAACGGGCCCGGCGAAACGGTCGTCACAGTCCAGGAAGCGCACGCGGCCCGTGCCGCTGCCCAGGTTCCAGAAATCGGGATGACGGTCCCCCACGGCCGTCTTGGTCCAGGCCAGGAAGACGCCGCGCTGGTGCGGGTGATCCTGCGGGAAATCCCCGGTCACGATCCTGCCCGCCGGCGTCCAGACGGGGTGCACGTAGGCATTGCGCGCAAAGAGCGCCGAAGCCCCCGCGGGGGGCTCGACCGTGGCCGTGCGGTAGCGCAGTGCCGGGCGTCCGTCGCAGTCCACCGTCAGCCCGTCCCCGTCCGCCTGCACGTGGACACGTTCCGCGGCCGGCGCCGCAACCACGTCGAATGTCCTCTCCTGCCCCGCGGCAAGGGTCCCCCGCAGCACGGTCCGAAGGGTCGCACGACCGCCATGGGAGTGCACCTGCCCGGGAGCCGAGAGGCCGGTCGCCGGCTCCCGCAGCGCCACCGTCGCGGGCAGGTCAATCCCCGCGGGAAGGGACACAGAGAGGGCGACATCCGCGCGCGGGTGCGCCCCCGCGGCAACGCGCAGACGCCACGTCTCGGCTCCGCGCGAGGTCGCCGCCAGTACCAGCGCCACGCCCATCCGTACCGTTCTCTTCCCTGTGCTTTGCGGGCGCTTCCCTGAACTCACATTCGGTCTCCAGACCACCCTCCCGGACCCGGCGGGCGGCACGGTTGTCATCGGGGCCCCGCGACGGCACTCCCCATGGGCGCGGGCCGCCCGGGGGCGAAACGGCGCCGCCCCGGGAGGTCGGGAGTGCCCCCCGCGCTGCCTGCGCGTCATCGCCGCGGGAGGAACGCTCTGCTCAGGTGAGGCCCCAGGGTCCTCGCATGGCGCGCCCCAGCATGCGGTTGGCCTCGGCGTCGTTCACGAAGCGTTCGGCCCGCGGGTCCCAACGCAGGCGCCGGCCCAGGATCATGGCGATGTTGCCGATATGGCCCATGCTGGCGGAACGGTGCCCAACCTCGCAGGGGGCAACGGTCTCCGCCCGCGTCCGGATGCAATCGAGGAAGTGACCCTTGTGATTCCGGCTGTCGACGAGGTGGATCTCCTCCGGGCGAATGACGGACTTGAGCAGGGACTTGGGTTCCGCGTCGATCCGGCCCCGGGTGACGAACACCCAGCCCTCCGTTCCCTCCCAGTGCGTGCCGCCACGGTTCGAGGTGGAACAGTTCAGCGTCACGCCATCCCCATAGACGTAGTCCACGCTGTACTCGATCGGGTTGTCGTAGGGACCGTCCGTCGGGAAGACGCCCTTCCCCGACACCTGCACCGGGCCGCTCCGGTCGCTGCCCAGTCCCCACTGGGCAATGTCGAGGTGGTGGCTGCCCCAGTTCAGCATCTGACCACCGGAGAAATCCGAGATGAAGCGGAAGTTGTAGTGCACGCAGTCCTTGTGGTACGGCCGCTGCCGAGCCGGCCCCAGCCAAAGGTCGTAGTCCAATTCCCCGGGAACGGGCATCGGGCTGACCGGAGGGTGGGACTTGCCCTTGCTCAACCCCACCTTGACGTGCTTGACTTGGCCGATGCGGCCGTTCCGCACCAGCTCGCAGGCATGCCGGAAACGCCATTCGCTGCGCTGCTGGCTGCCCATGAGGAACACGCGGCCGTAGCGCCGCACGGCGTCCGCAAGGACCCGGCCCTCCTCGACGGTGACGGAGAGGGGTTTCTCGCAGTACACATCCTTGCCCGCCGCAACCGCATGCAGGGCACACAGAACATGCCAATGGTCCGCGGTCGAGATGCAGACCGCGTCGATGTCGTCCCGGGAGGTGATCTCGCGGAAATCGGTGTGGGCCGCACAGCCCTTCCAGGCGCCGGATTCAGCCTGCTCGGCGTACCGTTTCTCGACGCTGGCCTTGGCGCTGTCCCTGCGGCCGGCATCCACGTCGCAGACCGCCACAACCTGCGTGTTGGGCGAATGGAGAAAGCCCTTCAGGTTGCCAGACCCCATGCTGCCGACCCCGATGGCCCCCATCACGATGCGGTTCGAGGGCGCAGCCGCTCCCCATACCCGCCCGGGAAGAAGCAGCGGCGCAGCCGATCCCGCCGCCTTGAGAAACGCCCGCCGATGCATACGCGTTGAAACAGACACGGGCAGACTCCTCCAAACGAGGACAACCGCAACACACACGCGGACGACAACATGCCACCCGCCAAGCCGCCGCATGCCACCACCCCGTTACCCTAACCCATGACCTCCCGTCTGCAACCGGACGCCCGGGTCCCCGCCACCACTGTCCTTGCGGCAGTGGGGCGCTGATCCGGGAGAAGGGGGGCTGAGCGGCGTCCGGGTCCCCGCCACCA
>JAFGRS010000528.1 GCA_016935045.1 Lentisphaeria bacterium
CCTTGGAACAGCCTTCTACGAGGGTAGCGCATTGCGCCTCGTACGGGTCTGGGGAGAGGGACCTACGGAGCTGACATGCGCCCGCCCTGGCTGAGGGCTGGGACAGGCCGGGATTCGGGGGCTATGGTGCCTGGATGCGCAGACGGTTCCGGGTCCGTATGGAGATGTGCCCGTGGGTATGCGTTGCGGTTGTGTCTGCCTGTTGGCGGCGGCGTCCGTTGTCGGGGCGGATTCGGTGCGCGTGTCTTCGGGGGACCGGGTGTACCGGTTCGAGGCCGAGTCGCGCCGTGTCTTCCTGGTGACGGATGGGGGCGAAGTGCCCATTTTGGAGGGTGCCGGTCCGCTGTGGGACTCTGAGTTCCAGGCCTTGCCCGAGGAGGCCGGCGGCGTCCGGGGGACGGTATGCCTGCGGCAGGCCGGCGTTGCGCCGGCGTGGCGGTACCACGACCCGGGAAGGGGAGGGGAGTGGGAGTTGTGCCTGGCAGCGGGGGTCTGGAACGACCTGGTGATCTCCTTTCGTTCCCAGGCGGCGGGGATTGCCGGGGCAGATCCCGGCGTCCTTCCCGCGAGCGGGGCCTGGGTCGGGCTGGACCTGAGTCAGTATCAACTCGCCCACGGTCAGACCTCCTGGCCGAAGACCTATTTCCTTCCCGGAGAAGGCCTCTTCGTCTGTGCCTGGTGGGACTGGGAGACGTCGCACGCGACCCGCCCCGAATGGCCCGCGGCGGCCTCGGATCCCCGCACCGGGAGAGGTCCCTGTGCAGCGGCGGCAACCATGCGCTACGAGGCGGGGCCGGAGGGCCGGTGTGCGTTCCTGCGCGAGGCGCTGCACATCCGAGCCGGGGTCGGGTTGTGGGATGTTGCCCTGCCATCCCTTGCCGAGCCCAGCGCGTACCGCGAGGAATTGGCCCGGATGGTGTACCTGGACGTATGGGGATGCCATCCCGCCGCCGAGATCGGTCACGCCCTCGACTGCCTGCGGCGGCTTGCCTTTCCGGACGTCCGCTTCCTCACCATCCTGCAGAACTGGCAGGCCGGGGGCTTCGACTCTCTGCTTCCCGACAGCATCCGCATGCCGGACTACCCCCCCAACCCGGCCTGCGGCAGCGTCGCTGACCTGCGCGAGGTGGCCCGGGCCGGGGCCCGCATCGGCCGCGTGGGCTTCCGCACGAATTACTCCCTGCTGCGCCCGCAGGCTCCGAGTCACCGGGAAGGGCTTGTGGGCCATGCGTTGGGGCCGGACGGTAGGCCGAAGTGGCACGCGCAGCCTTCCCGGTGGCAGGCACTGGCCGCCCGGCAGGAGGGGGAGATCGCCGCCCTGTGGCCGACATCGGCGGCGTTCCTCGACCAGCTCGCTTCCGGCGGGGGGCCGCAGGCGTATGTCGATTCTGGTCCGGGGGGAACGGGCACCCTCGCCGCAACCCTCCGCTGCCAGAGGCAACTGGCACGGCTGGTCAAGGCCGTGCACCAAGGCCCGTTGGGCTCGGAGACCCTCAACCAGCAGGACCTGGTGGGCGCCTACTGCGACTTTGGGGACTTCAGCATTCTCGGGGGCCACGAGCGCAACTTCCCCGTCGACTACAAGCTGCGTCGCCTGCACGAACTCACGGTGGCCTACGGCTGCGGGCTCCCCTACCGGTTCTTCGAGTTGCCGCCCTTCCAGGGCTTCCACAGCGGCACTCTCCGACTCTGGGACGATCCCGGCCTCATGGATGACTACCGCTGCTGCGAGGTACTTCTCGGCAATGCCGCCTACCTCTTCTGGCCCGCGCCGTGGGATTGGGCCCTGACCGAATGCATGCTGGTGGGCCGCCTGCAGCGGTTCTATGCTCTGGACTCCGTGGCCTCGGTCCATTACCTCCACGAAGGTCGTTGGCAGACCCTCGAGGAACTCGTGCGCGCGGGTTTCCTGCCGGAAGCCCGGCCCTGGCGCCAGAAGCAGCCCGCTCTGGCCCGGGTGCGGGTCGCCTACCGGGGGGGACTGGTGGTCTTCGGCAACCGACTGGCGGAGGAGATGACCGTCGAGACCCCGGCCGGGACCCTCGTGCTGCCCCGTGCGGGCTGGGTGGCGTTCACTCCGGATGCCGCGGTGCTGGCCTACTCGGCATTCCGGCCCGGTACGCGGCAGCGGGTCGACTGCATCGAGGAGCGTGCTGCGGGACGGCGCTTCCTGAACCCGCGCGGGGCAATGGTGGAGGGTTCGCGGGAGATGCGGCTGGAGTGTGGGGGCGCCTGCCTCTGGAGCGTGGATGCGGCTGCCGGGACGGCTCGCATCGGGGATCGTGTTCTGTCCCTTTCCCTGCCGCCGCCGCCGCCGGTGGAGCGGCTGGCGTTCCGTTTCGCGGGCGGGTTGGCGGATTTCCGTCCCGTTGCCGGGGTTCTGCGTGTGGAGCCGGTGCGGGGTGGGTGTCGCCTGGTCATTGTCAGCGACGATCCCCAGCTCGTTTCGCCGCCGTTGCGTCTGGAGGGACGTGCCGAGGACGTGTTCGAACTCGTCCTCTCGGCCGAGGTGGCGGCGGCGGGGCAGCTCTACTTCGCCACGGCGGAGGACGGCGTCAGCGAGCGGCAGGTCGTGCGCTTCGCGGTGGCGGGCAGCGGCGCCCCGGAGCGCATTGTCATCCCCGTGGGCACACACCCGCGCTGGCCCGGCGAGCGCATCGAGCGCCTGCGGCTGGATCCCGTCCACGGGGCCGGGCCCTGCCACGTGGTGCTCCATTCCCTCCGCCGCCTGCCGCAGGCGCGATGAACCCCCTCCAGGGGCGGGAGGCAGCCCGGCGGGAGGTGGCCGGGAGTCCCCTTCGCTGCCCAGTTCGCGCTTCGGTATTCGGACGTCACGTTCGGGGACCCTTTCTCAGCTCGAAGCGCTGCTGTAGTAACGCAGCGAGAACAGCCAGAACCGCCGCGACAGCAGGGAGAAGCACAGCGCCAGCACGGCTGCCGACGCCAGGTCTCGGGTCCGGCCGTGGCCGAGGATGGCCTGGGCGGGGACGGTCGTCAGGAAGGCAACCGGCAGGACGAAGGTCAGCAGGAAGCGGTAGGTCCGGGGGAAGGCGGAGACGGGGAAGCGTCCTGCCTCGAGGCAGTTGCGCAGCAGGGCGGTGACATTGTGGATCTTGACGAACCAGATGCAGGTCGAGGCCAGCAGGAACCAGAGGCCGTACAGGATCACGATGCCGAGGAGCAGTGGGAGAACGGCCCGGACCAGTGCGGCCGGGGGCAGGCGCAGGCGCCAGGCGGCGTAGGCCACCACCAGGGCCCCGAGCAGCACATTCGGGAAACCCCACACCGACACCTGCCGCAGGGAGATCCAGAACTGGCTGTCGATGGGTTTGAGGAGAACGAAATCGAGCGTCCCCTTGCGCACATGGTCGACGATGCGTCCCAGATTCGGGCTCAGGACCCCCGCCGTGATGCCTTCGAGGAGGGTGAAGATCCCCGCCACCAGGAGGGCCTGGTCCCAGGTCCAGCCTCCCAGGCGCCCCGTGGAACGGAAGAGCAGGTGGAGGCCGAAGATGGCGCCGGCCAGAGTCAGCATGCTGTTGGCCGCCGCCAGCACGAAGTTGAGGCGGTATTCCATCTCGCAGGCGAGGGCGGCATGCCAGAAGCGCGCCAGCGTCCTGGCGTAGCGTCTGCCGGTCCGGATTGCCGCGGGAATCGACACGGCATCTAGGCTCCCATGGCCGAGTAGCGCCGCAGTCCCCGGCGCCACAGCAGCCTCTGCAGGACCATGAATCCCAGGGCCCACGCGCCCATGATCGCCAGTCCGCGCCCGAGGTGCGGGACGGGCTGTCCCGTGAGAACCCTGGCGGGGAGGTAGATCATGTAGGGGAAGGGCGTGATCTCCGCCAGGGCCCGGGCCGCGGGGGGAAACACGTCCAGAGGGGCCAGATACCCCGACAGAAAGAGGTAGAGGGAGAACCACAGGTCCTCGATGGCGTTGGCGCGCTCGGTCCAGAAGGCCAGCATGGCGAAGGCATACTGCATCACGAAGCGCATCGCGAAGGCCAGAGCCATGGTCACCGCGGCCAGCGCCAACGCAGCGGGACGGGGGACCCAGACCGCGGCCGGGTAGAGCAGGAAGAACACCGCCACCAGGAGGGCCAGGAAGGGGACCCGGGCAAAGCGTTCCCCGACATGATACGCGAGATAGCGCCAGAGCGGGTCGATGGGCTGCAGAAGACGCGACGACAACGTCCCCGAATTCACGTCGTAGTCGAAATCCCAGATCACCCAGACCATGGTCATCTGACGCACAATGAACACACCCAAAAAATAGCGCACAAATTCCGTGGGAGGCATGCCCAGGCGGTTTTCCGCGCTGACCTTGCTCCAGAGCCCCATGAGGAGGAAGGGCATGACGCCCGAGAGGGCCCACAGGTACAGCTCCGCGCGGTACTCCAGCATTTCGGCATAGGCCGCGACAGTCAGGGTTTGGAAGGTCCTGGCTGGGTTTCGCATCATTCCAGGCCCTCTCGGAAGATCTTGCCGATGACATCCTCCACGGGTGGGTCGGTGATGGTCAGGTCGGTGATCTCGGTCCGTCGCATCAGCTCGGAGACGGTTGCGGTCAAGGCCTGGCGCCGCACGATCAGGCGTACCTCCCGGCCGTTGGTCGAGACCACCTCGCCGTAGAGGTTCAGGTCGGGCACGCAGTCGGTCTGGGCCAGCTCGAGCTTGATTTCACGGTACGGTGCAAAGCCCTCGACGATCTGCCGCAGAGGACCGTCATACCGCAGCCGGCCATGGTGGATGATGATGATGCGGTCGCACAGTGCCGTGATGTCCGCCATGTAATGACTGGTGAGCAGGATCGTGGCCCCGAAGCGGCGGTTGTAGTCCTTCAGGAACGCCCGCACCGAGGCCTGGGCGTTGACATCCAGTCCGAGGGTGGGTTCGTCGAGGAAGAGGATCTCCGGACGGTGCAGCAGTGCCGCCATGAGTTCGGCCTTCATGCGTTCGCCGAGGGACAGCTTGCGCACCGGCTGCGTCAGTTGCGTGGAGAGGCCGAGCATGTCGGCCAATTCCCGGGTGCGTTCCTCCACCTCCGGGTCCGAGAGTCCGTACACGGCGCCGTTGATGCGCAGGGAATCCTTGGGCGGCAGGTCCCAGAGGAGCTGCTGTTTCTGCCCCATGACGAGGGTAATGCGGCGGAGGAAGGCGTGTTCGCGCCGGAAGGGGGTATACCCGGCGACGGTGGCCTTGCCCGAGGTCGGGCAGATGAGGCCCGTGAGCATTTTCAGCGTGGTGGTCTTGCCGGCGCCGTTGGGTCCCAGGAAGCCGACCACCTCGCCCGATGCGATGGCAAAGGAGGCGCCGCAGACGGCATCGATCGTCTTGTAGCGCCGGTGCAGGAAATGGCGCAAGGTCCCCCGCAGGCCCGGTTCCTTTTCCGCGGCCCTGTACTGCTTGACCAGTGCTTCCGCCTCGATCATCGCCATGGGGATGCCCCCTTGGAACTCGCCCCGCCGCGCCGGCAGAACGCCCGTCCGACCCGCGCTGGAGCCCGCTGTCCCGACGGCATGCCCCGCGGCCGGGAGATACGGCGGCGGACCGCCGGCTCCAGATCAGGACCAAGATACGGCGGAGGACCGCCGGCTCCAAGATCCGGACCATGAAAAAACCGGCGTTCTGCCCGCGCGCCGCCGAGGGGCACAGACCGTCCGGGGGGCAAGGCCTCAGTCAACGCCGGGATGCTCGCGGTACGCTCGCGCTCCAGGGGGAGGGAACGCTCGCGGCCGCGCGGGCACTCGCGGGTTTGACTGAGGCGTTACTCCGGGGGGGGA
>JAFGRS010000529.1 GCA_016935045.1 Lentisphaeria bacterium
AGCGTGCCGCCATCCGCTTTCTCGAAACGCCCCACCGTGCGTTCGTGGGCCCCCGTGTACGCCCCCTTCTCGTGGCCGAAAAGCTCGCTTTCGAGAAGATTCTCGTTGAGGGAAGCGCAGTGGACCACCACGAAGGGGCCCGACGCCCGCGGGCTGAGACGATGGATGGCATGGGCGATGAGTTCCTTGCCCGTGCCGCTCTCGCCGGTGATCAGTACGGTGGAACGCGCCACCGCCACCTGGCGGGTCATCTCGAACACCTCGTCCATCGCCTTCGAGTTGCCGATGATGCTGTCGAACCCGTATTTCCGGTCCAGCTCCCGGCGCAGTTCCTCGTTCTGCTCCCGCAGGTGCCGCGATTCGAGACCGCGGTCGATGACCATTTCGAGGTTGGCGAGGTCGATGGGTTTGGCCAGGTAGTCGTAGGCGCCGATCTTCATGGCGTCAACGGCAGTCTGCAGGGTCCCGTAGGCCGTGAGCATGATCACCAGGGGGGGATCGGGACGGGTGGTCACCTCCCGGGTGAAGGCCATGCCGTCAATGCCCGGCATGCGCAGATCCGTGAGCACCACATCCACGTGCCGCTCGTCAAGGATGGCCAGCCCCCGAGCCGCGCTCTCCGCCAACACCACGGCATACTTGCGCTCGAAGGCCCTGCGCAGGCCCTCGCGCGTGTTGCGCTCGTCGTCGATGATCAGAATGGTCGGCTTCTGTGTGCCCATGCTTGACTCCGCGGCTCCGCGCGCGGCTCGACTGCGCCTAGGGTTCCCGTGTTCCCGCCTGCTCCTCGGCGGCCGTGTCGTCGGTGGGACTGCGCAGCAGACGCAGCTGCCGCTCCCGCAGAGGCAGGCTGACGGTGAAGACGGAACCCTGTCCGGCCTCGCTCTCGATGCCCAGCTCGCCACCGTGACCGCGCACGATGCGTTCGACGATCAGCAGGCCCAGCCCGCTCCCCTCGGCCTTGGTGGTGTAGTAGGGATCGAGGACCCGGGACATCTGCTCCGGGCGGATGCCGCTGCCCTCGTCCACGAAGCGGATGTCGACAAAGTCCGGCCGCGGGGCACAGACGATGCGCAGGCAGCCGGCGTGGTGCATGGCCTCCATGGCGTTCTTGATCAGGTTGTAGAATGCCTGTTTGAGCTGGTCGCGGTCGCCCAGGATCGAGGGCAGGCTCTCGGGGAAGACGACCTCGACGCGCATGCCGCGGTCCTCGATCTCGTTGCGCATGAAACTGACGGACTCCTCGATGAGAACCTGCAGATTCAGGGGGCTGAGATTGGGAGGCACCGGCCGCACGGCGTGCAGAAAATTCCGCAGGATGGCATCCAGGCGCTGCACTTCCCGCAGGGCCACATCGAGCAGGTCCCCGGCATCCTGGCGCAGTTCGCCCTCGGCGACGCGGTCCAGCGTGCGCCGCAGCAGCTGCAGGTGAATGTGGAGACTGTTGAGGGGGTTGCCCAGCTCGTGCGCGACACCCGCGGCGAGGAGGGTGATGGCCTTGACCTTCTGCGACTCGACGTTCTCCTCGGCGTCACGGTACATGTCGGTCACGTCATGGAAGATGAGGGTGGCCGATGGGATGGCGTCCTCCGGACCCGGATTGTTCACCGGGACAACGTAGAAGGTGAGCACCCGGTGGCTGGGGTAGAAGACCTCGATGACCTGACGGCTGATGCGACGCCACTGCTCGGCATCCGCCTTCAGCAGCGGCCCCCAGTCCAGCTCCCGTACATACCGGTCAATCCGCTGCCCGGCAGCGTCGGCGCTGATGCCCAGCAACCCCTGCGCCGCCGCGTTGATGAAACGAATCCGCAGGCGCCGGTCAATGACGATCACACCCTCCCGAATGGTGTTGAAAATCGTCTCCAGAAACCCCTTCTCCCGCACCAGACGCAGAATGTAACTCTGCAGGCTGGTGGGATCGAGACGATCCATGCGCTCGATCAGCCGGTCCAGAAAGGTGTTGCCGCTGTTCATCCGGGACGCTTCCGCTCCGCTGCCGCCTGCCCCTCCGGTCGATCCGTCCGCCACCCCCGCGGGCACCCCGCCCGCGGGGATCAGGTGCCGGCGCCGACATACTCGGCGTCTCGAAACCGTCTGCGGCGCCCGCGTCCCTGCGGGCACACTCCGGGACGTGCAGACGATCCTGAGACGCTTCGTAGCATAGCGCCCGCCACCCCCCGCGGCAATACCCAGTCCATGGAACCCGGATCCGCCCCCTGTCGCGTCCGGCGCAGGCCCACCTGCCGGGCCCGGAACACCTCCCCCCGTGGCGCAAACCTCTCTGCGTACCATAGCGCGGGAATCGGCTCAGCAGAAGCTTCGCCCTCCAGTCCGAACCGAGTACGCGACGCCCCATCCCCTGGAGGGCGAAGCTCCTGCTGAGCCGATTCCCGGATTGGACTGAGGCGTTACGGCCATGGCGCGGTCCCGTTCGCTCTTCCCGAGAGTGCGGCTATGGTACCCGGGCCTGGTGCCGTTGCCGGGCACTCCCATCCAAAGCAGACGGAGCGTGCCGCCAGACATGAAGCCATCCGGGACGTCCCTGCCTCCCCCTCGCTGCCGCACCCTCGCGCGACTGGTGCTTGCGGCCGCCTGCGGGCTCGTCGCGGGCCTCCGCGCCGAAACGCTGCTGCCCTTGACCAACCCCGGCTTCGAGGACCGGCTTTCCGGCTGGAGCGGCCCGGAGACCCCGCCCATGTGCGCGGTGGCGGAAGCCGCGGCCCACTCGGGACAGTTGGGGCTGCGGGTGGCGGACAACAGCGGCACCCAGGGCAGCAGCCTGCGCTCGACGGAGGTCCCGGCGACCGAACTGCGCACCTATGCCCTGCGCTTCTGGAGCCGGACCGTGGCCGGCGAAGGGCTCGGGGTCTATCTTGACTTCCACGATGCGGGCGGCAAGTCCCTGACCACCGCTTCGGGGCGTCACGAGATCGTCTTCGGCGTGCCCGGGGAAGCCCGCGAATGGCGCCAGTTCGTGCTGGTGGGCCAGGCTCCCGAGGGCACCCGCAGCGCCAGCGTCTGGGTGCATTCCTTCAATGCCGCCGCGGTGACCGCCGACCTGGACGATCTGACCCTGGCGGAGCTGACCGACGAGGAGGCCAAGACCGTGACCACGACCCGTGTCCGTTCGGAGCGCGATGCCTTTCCTGTTCCCAAGGCCGAGAGGCTGTCCGAGCTGGCCGCCATGCTCCCCGCCGCGCCTCGCGGCCTGGGGGATCCGGCGGCCCGCCGCGAACGCTGGGACCGACTCGCCCGGTTGCCCGCCGCCGCCACTATCCTGCGCCGGGCCGGGGACGCCATGGAGACCGAACCCCCGGAACTCCCGGACGATCTCTACCTCGACTTCAGCCGCACCGGAAACCGGGATCGGTACCAGCGCCCCTACGGTCAACGCAGCAGCCGCATCGCCACCTTCGTCGTGGCCGAATGCCTCGAAAACCGGGGCCGGTTCCTGCCCGCCCTGCGGCGCGACATCCTGGCCATGTGCGGCGAGCGCAGCTGGACCATGCCGGCTCACGACTCCGGGCTGAGCAACTTCGAGGGCAGCCACCTGACCATCGACCTGGGGTCCTCGGCACGTTCCTGGTTGCTGGCCACGGCCGACTGGCTCCTGGGCGAGGGCCTCGGAGACGGGGTGCGGGAGCGTCTGCGGACGGAATGCCGGCGCCGGGTTCTCGATGTCTACCTGGCGGCCGTGCGGGGGGGCGAGATCCGCGGCAACTGGTGGATGCGCGGCAACAACAACTGGAACGCGGTATGCACGGCCGGAGTGGTCGGGACGGCCCTGGCCCTGGTCGAGAGCCCCCTCGAACGGGCCGAGTTCCTCGCCGCGATGGAAAGCTCGAATCCGTACTTCCTCAGCGGCTTCACCGAGGACGGCTACTGCAGTGAAGGCATGGGCTACTGGAGCTACGGCTTCGGACACTACCTGATGCTGGGAGACATGGTCCGCAAGGCCACGGGCGGCCGCCTGAATATCCTCGAACCCACTCCGAAGCTGGTCCGCATCGCGTCGTTCCCGCTCCACATCACCATCCAGCCCGGCGTCGTCCCGGCTTTCGCGGACTGCGGGGTGGGCGCCCGCCCCGACAGCGATGCCCTGGCCCTCATCCACCGGCACCTGCCCGAGGCAGTGGCCGGCCCGGTGCGCGTCGATCCCCTCGGCTCCCCCATCCATACCGGCTTCTTCGGCTTCGAAGAGGACACCTTCGAGATCGCCGAAGTCCAGACCGAATTCCCGGAACTCCCCCTCCGAAGCTGGTTCGCCGACGCGGGAATCCTCGTCACCCGCTCCGCTGCCGACGCGGCAACGGCTTTCGGCGCCGCCTTCAAGGGCGGCCACAACGGGGAACATCACAACCACAACGACGTCGGTAGCTTCGTCGTGGCCCTCGGAGGCACTGCCTACGTCCTCGATCCGGGAGGCGAGGTCTACACCCGGCGGACGTTCAGCCGGGAACGCTACGAGAGCAACGTCCTCAATTCCTACGGTCATCCGGTGCCTCTCGTGGCGGGGAAACGGCAGGCCTCCGGCGGCCAGGCCCGAGCCAAGGTGCTCGAATCTGCCTTCTCGGACGACGTGGACCGCCTCGCCCTGGACCTCAAGGCCTGCTACCCGGTGCCGGAAATCGAGCTGCTCGTGCGGGAATTCGAACACCGCCGCGGCGCCCCGGAAATCGCCGTCCGGGACCGGGTCCGCTTCACCTCCCCCCAGGCCTTCGGCACAGCCCTCGTGACCTACGAACGGGTCCACCGGCGCGAGGACGGGACCGTCGTCATCTACGATGCCCGGCAGGCCCTCTGCGTGACGGTCGAGACGGAGGGAATGGAGGCGGACTTCGAGGTCGAGGAGATCGAGAACCCCGGCAGGAGAAGCCCGAAACGCCTCGCCTTCAACGCCACGGCGCCGGTCCGTGAGGCCGTCATCCAGCTCACCCTGAGACCCGGGGCCCTCGAAGGTGACCTGCCCGGACTCTACACGCCCCCCCGCATCGGGCCGGGCTTCCAACCCGATCCCGCCGCCGCCATCACCGTGGAAGCGGAGGCCTTCACGGCTCAACAGGGCGGCGAGGTCGAGATCGGCGACAAGGTGGGTGCCTCCGGACAGGCCTTCAAGTTCTGGGACAAACCGGGTCACGCGCTGACCTGGACATTCGATGTGCCCAGGGCGGGGCGCTATGCCATCCAGGTGCGGGCCTGCCACGCCTTCAACGGCGACGTCAGCCGGCAGGTGCTGCTGGACGGGAACCGCGTCGGCAACCCAGACGCCCCGGTCTGGTTCCCCCACACCGGCGGCTGGGCCACGACGGACGACGACTGGCAGGACCTCTATCTCGCGCAACGGGGACAGCCTCTCACCGTCGAGATCGGGGCAGGACGCCATACGCTGTCGCTGGTCAACGATTCCGAGGGCGGACTCAACCTGGACTGGCTGCGGCTGGTGCCTCTCCGCTGAGAACGGGGAGGGGCGTTGCCGCCGGAACCGGTTGCGCCTAATATACAAGGGGGGGGTATCGTGCACGTCCCCGGCAGACCGTGCCGGAGGACCCAATCGAGGCAAGACCGAGGACAATGCCGTCATGACCTGCAACGAATACGGCCGCACCGGAATGCGCGTCTCCGCCATCGGCTTCGGCGGCATGCGCTTCGACACCCGTCAGCCCAGGGAGAAGAACGCCGAACTCCTCCACTACGCCTTCGCGCAGGGCATCACCTACTTCGACACCGCCCCGGGCTACTGCCGGGACCAGAGCGAGGACATCTTCGGCATCGCTCTGCGGGACCTGCCGCGGGAGCGGGTGATCGTCTCCACCAAGGGCATGCCGACCGACTTCGGCACGGCTGCCGAGGCATACGAGGCCGTCTGCCGTTCCCTGGAACGCCTCGGGATCGATGCCATCGACCTCTACCATGTCTGGTGCCTGCGCCGCATGGAACACTACGAACTCGCCATGCGCCCCGGCGGCCAGTACGAGGGCCTGCTCCGCTGTCGCGACGAAGGCCTGATCCGGCACATCGCCTGCTCGACCCACCAACCCGGCCACGAGGTGGCTCGAATCCTGAGCAGGGACGAGTTCGCCGGCGTGCTGCTGGGAGTCAACATCCTCAACTTCCCGTACCGCTGGGACGGAGTCGAGGAGGCCCGTGCCCGGGGCTGCGGAATCGTGGCCATGAACCCCCTGGCGGGAGGAGCCATCCCCCAGCACGAGAAGGAGTTTGCCTTCCTGGCCCGCCCGGGGGAAACCCCCACGGAGGCAGCCATACGTTTCCTCGTCGCTGCCCCGCAGATCGATGTGGCATTGGTGGGATTCACCACCACCGACCACATCGACACGGCAGTCCGGGCCGCCCGCGACGCCGGCCCCCTCGGCGCCGACGAACGGACCGCTTTGCGAGCCTCCCTGGGCGCGAACCTCACCGAAATCTGCACCGGCTGCGGCTACTGCAGGGGCTGCCCCGAGAACATCCCGGTGGCCGGGTACATGCAGGTCTACAACGAGCGGGTGATGTTCCACCGCAGTGACGAGCAGATGCGCAGCGAGGTCCGCCATCACTACTCCTGGGGGATCCTCGTGGGGCGCCAGGCCGACGCCGAGGAATGCACCGAGTGCGGACGCTGCGAAGAAGCCTGCACCCAACACCTGCCCATCATGGAACGACTCCGGGAATTCCGCAACTGGAAGCCCTGAACCGAGGTCCGGTCAGGCTGCCGCCGCGCCAACCCCCCGTGGCTGCCGGCGACGCCCCGCGGAGCCGTATCCCCTGGAGGGCGACGCTCCGCGGAGCCGTATCGTGAGATGCCGCCCGGGGACCGTGCGGCGTACTGGAGGGCGACGCTCCGCGGAGCCGCATCCC
>JAFGRS010000530.1 GCA_016935045.1 Lentisphaeria bacterium
AGGATGCGGCTCCGCAGAGCGTCGCCCTCCAGTACCCCGCACGGTCCCCGGGCGGCAGGATGCGGCTCCGCAGAGCGTCGCCCTCCAATACCCCGCACGGTCCCCGGGCGGCAGGATGCGGAAGACGGCCGTCGGGGACCGTCGGCCCTACCCCGAAAGGCATGCCCGCGAGGACTCGGGCGCTCCGGGCATGTAGGAGACGATAAGTGACGTACCGCCGAGGACGGCGGGCTCCGGCGCCATCGGGCCGGGCGTTCCGCCGGCGCGGCCCGGCGAGTTGCGGCCTGTGGTTCCGGCCCGTCGGGCACCCTCGTCAACGGGCCTGGACGTCGAAACAGTACAGCGTGTCGTCGTAGCGCAGGTAGAGGCGTCCGCCGATCACGACGGGGTGTGCCCAGCTTGGGCCTTCGCCGTCCACCTTGACCTCCCCCCTGACTTCGAGCCCCTCGGGTGAGCAGGTGGCCAGCGCGCCGCGTCCGCCGCGCTCGGAGAACAGGTAGAGCATCCCGTCGGCATAGCACAGGGAGCCCTTCCCGACGGCCTTCTCGTGCCACTTCCTCTGCCCGGTGGCGAGTTCGAGGCAGGACCACCCCCCGTCGTGGTTGCCGTAGAGGAAGCCGTCCTTGACCACGTAGCCGCCGTGATGGCACACCATATCCCCCGTCTTCCAGGCCTCCCTGGCACGCACCTCCTTGCCCTCGACGGTCAGTTCGAGGCAGATGCCGCCCTTGCCGTAGCCATTGGCCCAGAAGATGTAGCGGTCCGCGAAAATGGGCGTGGGGCAGTTGGCCGTGTTGTTGGCGCAGAAGGGGTTCGACCAGAGCACGCGCCCATCCTCGGCAGCCACGCAGACGATTCCGGCCCGGGTGCCGGTGACGATCATGGGCATGCCGCCGTATGCGAAGGCATAGCAGGAGCCGTACTGGGCCTCGGCTTCGTATCCCCGGGTCACCCAGACCGTTTCGCCGGTTGCCTTGTTCAGGGCCGCGATGCAGGAACGGCCACCGGGAGTCACCACGGCAAGGTCCCCATGAATCAGGACCGATTCGGCATAGCCCCATCCCGGCGGACGACCGCCGAACTCCGACAGCTTGCGCGACCAGATGTTCTTGCCGCTGCTTGCGTCGTAGCAACCCACCGCGCCATGGCCCGAAACGACGTACAGGCGTCCGCTGTCGATCGTCGGCGTGGACCGGGAACCCGGATGACTCTTCGTCCAGGCCTGGTCGTGACGGGTCTGCCAGAGCACGTTCCCCTCCCCCCCCAGAGCCGTGATCGTCATCTCGCCGTCCCGGTCCCCGGCCGTGTACACCACGCCGCCGACCACCGAAACGGTCGAGAAACCCTTGCCAATCCCGCCCGTCTTCCACAGCAGCTTCGGCCCGCCGGCCGGCCATTCCCGCAGCAATCCCGTGTCCGGGGACATCCCATCCCGCGCCGCTCCCCGCCATGCCGGCCAGTCGGCCGCCATGCATCGCCACACCGCCGCCATCATCACGGCGCAGGCGAGGATGGCCCGCGGCAACCTGCGCCGCGGTCGCAGCGCCGCCGCTGCCCTCCCGTCTCGCCGCTCTGCCATCGCCGTCCACAGGGACTTACTCATAGAAGCACCTTTCTTACCGTTATCGGCCGCCGTACGTCAGTCCAGTGGCTCTTTCGACGCCCTGTCGGGCGCCATGTTCGGCCCTTGCGTTCCTGCCCCGGCCTGCCCTTGCCTCAACCGTCGCCAGGTCAACCGTTCCGCGCCCGGTTCCCCGCGCCGCGTCCTCAGGGCCACGCAGGTCTGCCTCCCTCGGCCGCGGTCGGGCGCGGTCAGGGCTTGCTGAGAACCAGAGTGAAGTCATTCTCAAGGTAGTCGTCGATGAGACGGACGCGGATCCCCTGTTGTTCCATGGATGCGACGATGGCCCCCGGGTCGTAGTAGTGGCAGTGCTCGTATTTCCGGGCTGTGCGGGCGTGCAGGAGATTGGCCACCGCGAATTCCGCCGCCAGGTCGACGAGGCGCGGCAGAGCGCGGCGGACGAAGGCATCGTTGTTGCCCAGTTGCAGGTTGAAGACGCCCGAGCAGTAGCAGACGTCCGCCGCTCGAGGTCCGAAGGGGGGCGCCACGAAGACATCCGCCAGCACCAGGCGCCGGCTGGGGGTGCGTCGGCGGGCCTCCCTCAGGATGCCCAGGGTGATGTCCGCCCCGATGTATCGGATGGCGCATCCCCTGGCATCGAGGTACTCCGCCAGGTCGGCCATGCCGCAGCCGACATCGAGGAGGATCGGCGGGCGGGACCGGCAATGGCAGGCGCCCAACAGGGACGCCAGTACCTCGAACCGCTTCCGTTGCGACTCGCGGCTGCCCCAATCCAGGATATCGAAGGTCTCCCGTTGCGGGGTGACGCGCTCCTCGTAGTGCCGTCGGATGCGCTCGACCCTGGACCCCCGGTCGCACATTCAGGCCACCCCTTCCTCGTCCACGCGTGCCGCCGCGACGACACGCTCGTAGAACTCCACGCCGCCCAGGGCCACGCACCAGGGCAGGAGAGCGCCGCGGGAATCGTAGTAGCGCACGTCCAGGAGGCGAAGCATGCCCACGACCCACTCCGCGACCGCCGTCGCGATGCCGCGATCCGCTTCCTTGACCTGCTGCCAGAGGGCCGCGGCTTCCGGGCGCCGTTGGGGATCCGAGGCGATCTCCCGGCGCCGGGTGTCGAGCGCATCGCGGGAGCGAACGAGGTCGGGCAGGTGTGCGCTCACGGCGCTTTCCCGGCAATCGTCGTCCGCGAGGGCACGGAGGGTCTTCTCGGC
>JAFGRS010000531.1 GCA_016935045.1 Lentisphaeria bacterium
ACCCTGAGCCTGTCGAACGGGTGTCGGCGCCGCGGCGGTCACACCGGTTCGACAGGCTCACGGCCTCCGACAGGACCGCCCTCCAGCACCCAGCGCGGGGCCGCGGGGCGGAATCGCGCGCTCGAGGGCCTGTCTGCGTGTACGCACAGGCAGGCGAGCGCAGCTCCATTGCGCCGGAGCGGTTCGTTGAGACGGTGCCTGTGGTGTTCTGAGCAGACGTGTGTTGCGCCCATTGGTGTTCATTCGTGTCCATTCGTGGTTCATGAGTAGATCAGGCCAAGGGTTCAGCGGGGCGGCTCGATGGGCGCATCGAGGAGCTGGGTCTGGGCCGTGAGGCCGAGTGCGGGGTTCTCCCACTCCCGCCACAGGATCCACTTCTGCGGGCTGACTTCGAGGATGCGCGGCCGTTCCCTGTCGTTTCCCCGGACCCCCCAGTTCGTGATCAGGGTATTGCCGTTGGCGAGGCGCCGGATCCCGGCGACCGTCTGGAAACGGGCGTCCCCGAGGTCTTCCGAGTCCAGCTCCCACACCACCTTCCCCTCCCGGTCCACTTCCCGGACCAGATCGCCGCCGCCGAGGAGGGTGTTGCCGTCCGGCAGGCGCTCCGCCGAAACCACCGCTCCCGGCCACTCGAACCGGCGGCATTCCCGCCCATCCGCGTCGTACTCGCCCACAAAGCGCGCCGACAGAAAGGGCACCAGATACGTTCCTTCGGGGGTCTTGCGGCAGAAACGGAACTGCGAGTGAATCTCCCCCGAAGGCTTCGGCAACGGAATCCGCGCCGCCACCGTGCCGTCCGGACCCACCTCGACCAGCTCACAGGGACCGCACACCCCCACCAGCACCCTCCCGTCCGCCAGGGGCTGGCAACAGGGGATCTCGTTGGGGGACTCGGTGCGGTACTCCCAGATCACCCGGCCGCCGCGGCCCGTTCCCAGATCGGGCTCGATCACCTGCGCCGCATGCCGCCAGGCCACGAGGACCCGGCCATCCAGCCACCAGACATCCTGGGGATGGTCGCAGCCGACCTGCCACAGCACCGCGCCGTCCCGGTCCACCAGCAGCACCCGGTCGCTGCTGTGATCGCTGACCAGGAAACGGTGCCCATGCCCCAGCAGACGCTCGGGACCCGCCGGATGCCACAGGGCCGCCCGCGCCGCGATCCGCGCCGGAGTGTTCTCCCCGGGGCTCCCTTCGAGTCCGAGCGGATCGAGGGGATCGACATCGAGCTTGGGCCAGACCAGGGTCCCCGCCAACTGGTCTCCCTCCCGGTGCAGCGCCGTCAGGCGCGGGCTGTTGGCATCGAGCCAGAGCACCACCGTGCGGTAGGCAGACTCCGGGATCCTGCCCTCCCGACGGTGCTTCAGCACGGCCCGACCCAGGCGGCAGGCACGGGCGCCGAAGGAACCCGGAATCGTGCGTGAACCCCCGTGCAGCCGCTGAACCGTCGTCCACGCCATCCCGCCGGCAAAGTGGAAGGCCAGAGGACGCAGGGCCTCGTAATCCATGTCCACCGGGCCGCTCCCCTGCCGGCGATGGCACGGCAGGCAGACCGACTCCGACAGCGGCCGGATGTGGCGGTAGTACGACACCGGCTCCAGCGGACCCACCTCCGGCTCGGGTACGACCGGAGGCCCCGAGACCGCCAGAGCAGGGCCCTTCGCCCGGTGGCGGGCCGTGTCGTGGGGATTCTCGTGGCACCCCAGGCAGAGGAGATGTTCCCCGGGGTGTACGTAGGCCACCGACCGCATCGCGTGGATGGCCATGTGGTTTTCGTCGAGCAACTGGAACATCAACTCCTTGCCCGGAGGCGCCAGAAACGAGACGCTGCCATCCGCCGCAACCGGAACCGTGCCCAGGGACATCCGCGGCACGTTCTCGTTCTGGTATCCCCCGAGGGGTTGCCCCATCGGGTGATTCGGCTTCAGAAACGTCTGCAGTAGACGCAGATGCCGCACCAGCACCCCCGGGGGCAGCGGGATGTCCGTGTGCCGGACATCCATGACGCTGATGCGTGCCGGCGCCCCTCCTCCCCCCGTGGCCGTCGTCTGGCCGGGAAGGACCGGGGGACGGGGACGGGGACGCAGGGGAATGGGATCGGTCAGCCGCAGGCGGTCATCCGGCTCGCAGGGGAGCAGCTCCCGCTCGCAGAGGAGTTCGAGGTTCCCGAAGCGATCGAGAAGATAGAGGTTCTCCCAGGAATTGCAGAGGTACACGTCCTCGCTCAGGGGCCAGGGAGTCCCGAAACGGTACTGGCTCCGGGCCCCGGTCTCGGACTCGGGGAAGGGCACGTACGGAGTGATGCGGCGAAGCTGGCTCATGTGACCGTCGTCGGGGACCGACAGATCCAGGATGCAGAGCGACCCGAAGGCCTCGCCATGATGCGGGGCCGCGGTCAGGATGTACCGTCGCGAAGCCGGAATGGCCCGGATGCCGAGTTCCGTCATGGGCCGCCCGCGGCGCGTGTCCGCCGCCGTGTGCGCGGCCAGGTTCGGGGGAGGCTCCGGGAACGTGTGCCAGGGATAGGGATAGTTGCCGTGCGGGGCGCGCGGGTTGCGTCCGTCGGGGTAGCACAGCCAGAAATTCGATCCGAGACAGTTCTCCCGGTCGGTGTAGTCCCAGCGGCTGTAGACGATCATGCCGTGATTGTCGACGCTGGGGTTCCATTCGCTGGTCTCGTAGTAGCTCAGGGGCTGGATGTCGGTCCCGTCGGCGCGCATGGCGTGCAGGACGTAGTTGGGGACCCGGATATAGGCCCCGAAAC
>JAFGRS010000532.1 GCA_016935045.1 Lentisphaeria bacterium
AAACACTACTGCGACCTGGAAACCGCCGACGGCATGCTGGCCTTCTGCAAGGCCCAGTGCGTCAACCCCAGCCGCATCCCTGCCATCATGGTCATGCGGCGTACCCCCGAGGGAGGGTTCCTACCCCTGGAAAACCCGAGTCCGGGCGCCCCGGACCCTTCCTGCGGCAAGTCCGCGCTGTACCAGTTCGTCGGCCTGCAGACCGATTACTCCGGCACGGGCAAGGGCCTCATCACTCCGGCCATGATGGAATCCGTGCTGGCCCGGGCCAGGGCGTCGTGATGCCGGTCTCGACGCCACCCTCGGCGCCCGCGACGGAGCGTCCGGCGGTTGCCGGTTCCGGGCGTTCGGCGGTCTATGGCAACATGCGCAACCCGTCGTTGGTGGACTTCCCGGGCCGCATGGCGGCGGTCCTGTTTACCGCGGGCTGCAACTTCCGCTGCGGATTCTGTCACAACGCATCCCTGCTGGGGCAGGTCCGCCCCGGCTACACCTGGGACCGGTTGGACGCCCTGTGCCGGGACCACCGGCGGAACTGGGTCGAGGCCGCCGTGATCACCGGCGGGGAACCGACCCTGGCTCCGACCCTCCGGGAAACCATTGACTTCCTGCGCCGGCGCCGCTTCGCCATCAAGCTGGACACCAACGGCTCGCGCCCCGAGATCCTGCGCGCCCTCCTGCCCTGGCTCGAGTACGTCGCCATGGACGTGAAGTGCGCCCCGGACTCGTACCCCGAGTTCGTCGGCTTCCCCAGACCGGAACGGATTCGCGACTCGATCCGCCTCCTCATCGAGAGCGGAATGCCCTGCGAATTCCGTACGACCCTCGTCGAGACCTTCCACACGGAGGAACAGGTCCAGGGCATCGGGGAAGCCGTCGACGGGGCCGCGCGCTTCGTCGTGCAGGCCTTCATCCCCCGCGACGACCTGCCTGACCCGGCTCTGCGCCAGGTTCCGCGCACGACACCGCAGGCCCTGCGGCGGGCGGCCGACATCCTGCGCCGATACGTGGACTGCGTGGAAATCCGCGGGGACTGACCTGGACTGTGCACGGGAGAACCACGAATGGACACGAATCCACACGAATGAGAAGCAGTTGTGGGGCTTTGGACTGGGATGCAACACGAGTTCCCCGTCTGCCGCCCCCGGTGACCGAACTCATTGCTCCCATTGGTGTTCATTCGTAGCCATTCGTGGTTCATTCATAGATCGGTCCAAGGGTGCGGCACGGTGGCAGCCGGCGGGGGGGTGCGCCTGGCCAGGCCCGCGGACCAGACCTCACCATGTGGACCGTGCAGCTCGCGCACCTGGAACGCCCGGAGGAGATGCCCGGCGCCATCCTCGACGCACCGCCATGAGTGAAGCACGGGAGAGAGCTGTGAACGCAGAAACCGCCCCGGGCGGGGACGCGGCCTGGAGAGATCCTGCCCTCCATCGCCTCTTCCGATGGCTGACGGCCTTCGCGGAACACGCCAATCTCCCCCCGGGGACCCTCTTTCTCGGCGTCGCTGTCCTGGTGGGCGTCGGCGCCGGCCTGGGCGCCATCGTGTTCCGCTACCTGATCCTGGCGGTCGAGTGGACCGGCTACACCTGGCTGCCTTGGGTCACCCACTCCTGGGGCAAGGCCTACGTCGTCATCGCACCGGCTGTCGGGGGGCTCCTGGTCGGCCCCCTGGTGTATTTCTTCGCCCGCGAGGCCAGGGGACACGGCGTTCCGGAGGTGATGGAGGCAGTGGCCCGCCGTGGCGGCCGCATCCGGCCGATTGTCGCCGTGGTCAAGGCGCTGGCGTCGGCCATCTGCATCGGCAGCGGCGGTTCCGTAGGGCGTGAGGGGCCCATCGTGCAGATCGGGTCCGCCCTCGGGTCCACGGCGGGACAGGCCCTGGGACTGCCCCCGGACCGGGTGCGGAACCTGGTTGCCTGCGGGGCTGCCGCGGGCATTGCCGCCACCTTCAATGCCCCCATCGCCGGGGTGATCTTCGCCCTCGAAGTGATCCTCGGCGACTTCGGCATCGCGTACTACAGCAGCGTCGTCGTGTCGGCCGTCGTCGCCAGCGTCATCGGGCGGGCCGCCTTCGGCAACGTCCCCGCCTTCGTCATCCCCATGGAATACGGGGTGCACAGCCTGCGCGAGTACGCCTTCTACATCGTGCTCGGGCTGTTCTGCGCCGGCGGCGGGGTCGCCTTCGTGCGTGTCCTGTATGGCGCCGAAGACTTCTTCGCCAAGTGGCGCAAGGGTCCCGAATGGCTTCAGCCCGTCTTCGGCGGCTGCCTGCTCGGGGCCCTGGCCCTGAGCTACCCCGCCTGCACCGGAGTGCACTGGGAGCGCATGCCGCAGGTCTACAACGTCGGCTACCAGGTCATCGAACAGGCCCTCGCCGGAAACATGGCCCTCACCGTCGCCGCCTCGCTTCTCGTGCTCAAACTCCTCGCCACCAGCCTGACCCTCGGCACCGGGGGCTCGGGAGGGATCTTCGCGCCCTCCCTGTTCATGGGCGCCATGCTCGGGGCCGCCTTCGCCGCCGCCGTCAACCGGGTCTGGCCCGGCGCCATCCCCCATGCCGGACCCTATGCCCTGGTCGGTATGGCCGCCTTCTTCGCCGCGGGCGCCCACGCGCCCATGACCGCGGCCCTCATCCTCTTCGAACTCACCGGAGACTACCGCATCGTGCTGCCACTCATGCTCACCGTGGTCGTGGCCACGCTGGCCTCCCGCTGGCTGCTGCGGGGAGACTCCATCTACACCCTCAAACTCACCCGCCGGGGAGTCCGCCTGCTCCATGGACGGGATGCGGATGTCCTCCAGGCGGTCACCGTAGCCGAGGTCATGCGGGTCGACGTCGAGACCGTCGCCGCCGATCTCGCACTGCCGGCCCTGGCCGACGCCTTCTCCCGTTCCCGGCGCCGCGGATTGCCCGTCCTGGACCGGGATGGCAAGCTCTGGGGCATGGTCAGCGTCGCGGACCTCGAGCGGGCCCTGCGCAGGAATCGGCCCGAAACCGCCACCGTCGCCCACATCGCCACCCCCCGCCGAAACGTCATGCACGCCTTCCGGGACGAGAGCGTCGGGCAGGTCCTGACGCGCATGGGACGCGGCGGCTTCGAACGCCTGCCCGTGGTCTCCCGGGAGGACGCCAACCACCTCCTCGGCGTCATCCGCCGCGCGGACATCGCTTCGGCCTACGACCTCGGGCTCTCCCGTCGTGCCGCCATCCGCCGGCCGCCTCCCGTCATGGCCGATGTCGAGGGAGTGGAGTTCCTCGATCTGGTCCTCAAACCCGCCGACGCGGCCGTGAACCGGACCGTCCAGGACGTCGCCGCGGGATTCCCCGACAACTCCCTGCTGGTGTGCATCCGGCGCGGCGGCCGGGTGATCATCCCCCACGGCAGCACCGTGTTCCTCGCCGGCGACCAGGTGACCGCCATCACCCAGACCCGGGGCGTGGAAGCCCTCCACCGTTGCCTCCACGGGGAAACGCGAACCGGCGGCAGAGAGTGACACAAGCCCTGGAGCGACGCCCGGAGCGGCCGCGTCCCGCGGCCACTGCCCACGAAGTCCTGGAGCGGCCGCCTGCCTGTCGCCGGGCGACGGCAGACAGGTCCCCGGCCGTCACACAGGCGCACCAGGTGCGGCGGAGACCGCTCCATTCCCCTGCGTGCGCGTTGGGTTCATCCCTCTCGCCGCTGGATCTCGGCCAGGAACAACGGCACGACGGTCTCCGCCTTGAGCCTCCCGATGCCCCGGATCGCCAGAGCCTGCTCCTTCGTCCGCGGACGCTGTACCGCCAGCTCATTCAGGACCGCGTTGCTCAGGATCCGGTAGGCCGCCACGTGCCGCGCTGCCGCCAGGCGCCCGCGAAGCTCCTGCAGGGCCGCCAGAAGCGCCGCGTCGGCAACGGCGGGCCTCGCCCGTGGAGCCCGTCCGGGCCGTGCTTCCCCCTGCTTGGCGCGCTGCGGGCCCGTCGGCGGCAGGTCCAGGAGGAGAGCCTCCTGGCGGCCCAGGACCCGTCGCCCACGGGCGCTGAGCGCGATGCAGGGGTAGGCCGGGTCCCCCACCGTGTCGATGCAGTCGGCCCGTGCCAGCGCCTCCAGAAGCTGTCGCACGCCGGACTCGCCGAGGTGCCGCAGGGATCCGCGCTGGGGATGGTCCTGCAACATCCCGGGCCCCGGGGGGCGCTCCGCATCCGCCGTCAGCATCGCCGTGATCCGTCCCCTGCCAAAGCTGCCGGCGAGGGAAGAGACCGCCGTCAGGATCGCGCGCACGGACGCATCCTCGCCCGCGGACAGCTCTCGCTCCCGGCCCCCACGGCCGGCACACAGGTCACAGCGGCCGCAGCGCCAGCCCCCCGACTGCTGCCCGAAATAGGACACCAGGAAGACCTGCCTGCAAGCGGACGTCCGCGTGTAGGCCAGCACCTCCTCGAGCCGTTCCAGCTCGAAGGCGCGCTTGCGCTCGATGGCTTCCCCGTCGATCGCCGGCGTCGTCACCTCCGGGTCCAGCAGCTCGACCGTGCCCCCCGCAAAGGGCGGTGTCCAGGCCAGCACCTCATCCTGCAGGGCCCGCAGCACCCGCCGGACTTGATCCGGGCGCAGGCCGCTGAGCACCCCGAGCTGCTCCACCGTGAACCGTCCCGAGCTTGCACCACTCTCCGCCAGACGCGACGCCAGCCGGAAGAGAAAGCGGCTGCGCTGCGTCGATTCGTGCTGGTGGATCCGCCGCAGAGCGGCCGGATCGCCCAGCAGACGCAGCTCCCCGGTCGCCTGCCGACGGTACCCGCGACGCACCGCCCCGATCTTCTCCAACGCCCGCAGGCAACTGCCGATGCTGCGCTCACTCTCCTCCCCCGGGACCAGAGAGGCCAACTCCGCATGCGTCATCTCCAGCGTCCGCGCGCCCCGCTGCCGGCACAGGGCATGCACCGTCCCGTAGACACTGCGGAGCTGCCCTTCGCTGGGGTTGTTCAGGTCGATGAGGGTCTCCTGGATATAGCGGTCCCGGTAGGCATACAGGAGCAGGCAGGTCGCCTCGCGGCCGTCACGCCCCGCCCGGCCGGCCTCCTGGTAGTACGCCTCCAGGGAGCCGGGAAGATGGTAGTGGATCACCCGACGGATGTCCGCACGGTCGATCCCCATGCCGAAGGCGTTGGTGGCCACCAGCACCGGACAGGACTCCGCCATGAACCGTTGCTGCGCCCGGTGACGCTCGCCCGTGTCCAGCCCCGCATGGTAGCAGATGCAGCCCAGGTCCCCCGCGATGCGCTCGGCATTCTTGCGCGTTGCCGTGTAGACGATGGCGGGCTCGGGCGCCTCGAACAGCCCCCGCAACAGCGCGTCCTTGGCCCCGTCGTTGGCACACTCCCGCACCGCAAAGGCAAGATTGGGACGTTGAAAACCGCTGACAAATACGCGCATCCCCGGCCGCCGAAGCCGGTCCCGGATGTCCTCCCGCACCCGGGGCGTCGCCGTCGCGGTGAAGGCACACACCTGGGGAATGCCCAGGGACTCGGCGGCGGGACCCAGGGCCAGGTAGTCCGGCCGGAAATCGTGCCCCCATTGGCTGATGCAGTGCGCCTCGTCAACCACCAGCAGCGCCGGTCGGCAGTCCTCGAGCAGGCGCAGGAACATCCCGATCCGAAACCGCTCCGGGGCCACGTACAGAATGCGCACCGTCCCGTCGCGAACCCCGCGGAATGCCGCACGCTGTCCGTCCAACGGGATGGCGCTGTTGACGCAGGCGGCGGCGATCCCCCGGGCCCGCAGCCCGTCCACCTGGTCCTTCATCAGGGAGATCAGGGGAGAGACCACCAGACCGTAGCCCGGACGCATCAGCGCCGGCAACTGGTAACACAGGGATTTGCCCGCCCCCGTGGGCATGACCACGCAGACGTCATCCCCGGCGAGCACCCGCCGGATGACCTCCTCCTGGCCCTCGCGGAAGCCGTCGTGGCCGAACCAACGCCGCAGGGCCGCCCCCAATCCGTCCTCCCGGTCAGCGGAGCTGGCGCACATCCCGGCTCGCTCCCGTCGCCGCCGACGTCGTCAGCAGCGCATAGGCCTGCAACGCATCCGATACCAAGCGCTGCCGCCGCGGCTGCCACGCCCCTTCCCCCAGGGCCTCCACCTCGGCCCGCCGCGCCGCCAATTCCTCCTCGCTCAGGCGAACCTCGATGCGACGCCCGGGAATGTCGATGCCGATCACGTCCCCGTCCCGCAGCAGGCCGATCACCCCACCCTCCGCCGCCTCCGGCGAGACGTGCCCGATGCAGAGACCCGAGGTCCCGCCGCTGAAACGGCCGTCCGTCACCAGCGCGCAAACCTTGTCCAGGCGCTTGGTCTTCAGATAGCTGGTCGGATACAGCATCTCCTGCATCCCCGGCCCCCCCTTCGGCCCCTCGTAGCGGATCACCACCACGTCGCCGGCCTGGATCCCGCCCCCCAGGATCGTCTCGATCGCCCCTTCCTGGGAGTCGCAGATGCGGGCGGTGCCGGAGAAGGTCAGGATGCTCGCGTCCACGCCCGCGGTCTTGACGATACAGCCGTCCGTGGCCAGGTTCCCGTACAGCACGCACAGGCCCCCGTCCCGGCTGTAGGCATGCGCCAGATCCCGGATGCAGCCGGACGCCGCATCCCGATCCGGCGCCTCGTACCGGGCCGACTGCGAAAACCCCCGGTTGCACAACCGGCCCCCCGGCGCCGCCAGGGCCCGCTCGAGGGCCTGCGGAGACGCTCCCGCACTGCGGATGTCCTCCTCCCTCAACTGCTCCCCCATGGTCCGACCCGAAACCGTCAGACACTCCGCGTGGATCTGTCCCGCCCGCAGCAGTTCCCCCATGATTGTCGGAATGCCGCCGGCATGGCTCACGTCCTCGACGTGATAGTGCGAACTCGGCGCCACCTTGCAGATGCAGGGCACCCTCCGGCTGATCGCGTCAATGTCCGCCATGGTGAAGTCCACCCCCGCGCTCCGGGCCACCGCCAGGATGTGCA
>JAFGRS010000009.1 GCA_016935045.1 Lentisphaeria bacterium
AAAGACCTTTGAAGACGATGACGGACACGAAACAGCTGCTCATCTACGGCAACGGCGCCATGGCCCGGGTGGTGTACTCCTACGTACGCAGGCGCCTGGATGTGTGCGCCTTCACGGTGGACAAGGCCTGCATCGAGACGCCCGGCGCCACGTTCTGCGGCCTGCCGCTGGTGCCCTTCGGCGCGATCGAGGAGAGCTTCGACCCGGAGCATTGCGACATGGTTGTGGCCGTTGGCTTCCTCGACATGAACGAGCTGCGTCAGCGCAAGGCCGACGAGGCCCGGGCCAAAGGATACCACCTGATCCGCTATATCCACGATTCGGTCGTCCTCCATGACGACGTTGCGTTCGGCGAGCACTGCATGGTGCTGGACCATACCTCGATCCACCCGGGTACCGTGATCGGCCCGGACAGCTTCATCTGCAGCAACGTCAGCATCGGCCACCACTGTGCCATCGGGGCCGGCAACTGGATCAACTCTGGCGTCAGCATTGCGGGCCGCTGCCAGACGGGACCGGGCTGTTTCTTTGGCGTGAACGCCTGCGTTGCGGACAGCGTCCGCATCGGGGCGCGCAATTTTGTTGCCGCCAACACTCTGGTCAACCGGGACACGGCGGACGATGCGGTCTACCTGTCCGAACCCGGGCGGCGTTTTCGATTGCGCAGCAAGGCGTTCCTGAAATTCAGCCAAGTCCCCCGGTGACGTTCCCGTGGCGGGGTCGGTCCCCGGCGGGAGTGTTCGGTGGGGTCTGCGCGGGAGGTCTCTTTGGCGTCTCTTGTCGATGCCTTTCGTAACCACGCCCGTCGGCAGCCGGACAAGCAGGCCATCTGGTGCGACGGGAAGAGCATGACGTACGGCGAGCTGGCGGACTTCGTCGGCCGTTGGTCGGCGGCAATGGATGACCGCGGCGTCGCACGGGGCGATGCCATCGCGGTGCTGTTGCCCAACAGCATCGAGTTCGTGGCCCTGATGCTGGTGGCGGCAGACCTGGATGCGGTGCTTGTGCCCCTCAGCACCTCCCTGCCGCCGGCTGCGGTCTACCGTGCCTTCGAGGCCTCCGACGTGCGTCATGTCGTGGGAACCACGCACACCCTCGAAGACCTGCGTTCGGAAGGAGATTCGGGGCATACCCCCGCGACCGGTCTGTGGCTGCGTGTGGACGGCGCCCTGCCGGGTGTGGAGGGGCTCCGCGGGCTCCTGGCCGGTTCGAGAGCGCGCCGCGCCGGTGGCCGGGAGGTGGGGGACCGGGACCCCTACATCCTCACCCTGACGTCCGGCTCGACGGGCGATCCCAAACCGATCGTACTCACCCAGCGCACCAAGGTCAACCGAGTGGCCGCCGCCGTCGAGTTGTACGGCATCACCGGCGCCGACAGGACCCTGGCAGCCACACCCCTCTATCACTCGCTGGCCGAACGCCTCGTGCTGATCCCGCTCCTGACGGGAGGCACATCGGTGCTGATGCGCCGCTTCTCGCCCTCCGAATGGCTGCGTTGTGTCGCTGAGCAGTCCGTTACCTTCACCATCGCCGTATCTTCGCAACTGGCGCAGATTGCGGAGTGCCTTCGCGAGGCGGGGCAGTCGGCTCTGGACAGCCTGCGCTGCGTGGTCTCTTCTTCGGCCCTGCTCGAAGCCGGGGTCAAGGCGGACCTGCTCGACCGTCTTGCCTGCGCCTTCCACGAGTGTTACGGGGCTTCGGAAGTGGCCATTGTCACCAACTTGGACCCGGCCGACGCGCGCAGGAAACTGCACTCCGTCGGCAAGGCGGCGCCGGGGGTCGACCTGCGCATCCTCGGGGCGGACGACCGGGTCGTGCCCGTGGGGGAGCCGGGAGAAATCGTCTGCCGGACGCCAATGGCCTTCGGAGGGTATTACAAGCGTCCGGACCTGACCCGACAGGCCATGTGGGGAGAGCATTTCCGCACCGGAGACATGGGGCGGCTGGACGAGGAGGGTTTCCTGTATTTTCTGGGTCGGAAGAAGGACATCATCATCACCGGCGGCATCAATGTCTATCCTGCCGACGTGGAGGGTGTCATTCAGGGTCATCCTGACGTTCGGGAGTGTGCGGCTTTTGCCCTGCCCGACACCCGGCTCGGGGAGGTCGTTGCGGTGGCCGTCGTGCCGATGAATCCGTCGGCGTTCCATCCGCGTGCCCTCCGTTTCCTCTGCGCCAGGGAGTTGGCTGACTTCCAGCAGCCGCGCAGGATCTTCGCGGTCGATCACCTCCCCAGAAACTCCCTCGGGAAAGTCATGAAACGAGCCTTGCCCGAGTACTGTGCCCGGGCCTCCCAGGGCAAGGACTGATCCACCCGCTTCGATTGCCGGGAAGGAACACCATGCAGGACGAAAGCCCCTTTCCCAATCCCCTTTCCCTCGGCTTCATCGGGGGTGCCCTCGACTCCGCCGTCGGCTATACGCACTTCGTGTCGTGCCGCATGGACCGCAGGTGGTCCCTCGATGCGGGGTGTTTCAGTGCCCTGCCGCAGGAAAACCGTCGGGCGGGGGAGGCCTATGGGGTGGCCCCGGAGCGCGTCTATCCCACCTGGGAGGACCTGCTGCGGCAGGAGAAGGGACGCCTGGACGCCGTGGTCATCCTCACCCCGACTCCTTCTCACGGGGACATCGTCCTGGGGTGCCTGCGAGAGGGCTTCCCGGTGATCTGCGAAAAGGCCCTCGGCGTCGACTCCGGCGAAGCGGCCGAGATCCTGCGGGTGCGGGACGAGACGCGCGGCTTCCTGGCGCTGAGCTACAACTACTCCGGCTATCCGATGGTCCGTGAACTGCGCCGCAGAATCCAGGACGGAGCCCTCGGCACGATTCTGCACTTTCAGGCCGAGATGCAGCAGGAGGGGTTTCGCCGCACCGATGCCCGCGGCAACCGCCCTGTCCCTCAGGAGTGGCGTCTTCACGACGGCCGGATTCCGACGATCTACCTGGACCTGGGGGTGCATCTCCACCAGCTGGTTCATTACCTCACGGGGGGGAGTCCCCTCGAGGTGGTCGCGGCCCAGGGGAGTTTCGGCTGGTTCGACGTCATCGACAACGTGACCTGCCTCTGCCGTTACAGCGGGGGAGTCCAGGGGCAGATGTGGTTCAGCAAATCCGCTCTCGGACACCGCAACGGCCTGCGCATTCGCGTCTACGGTTCCAAGGCGGCGGCAGAATGGTATCAGGCCAATCCCGAAGAGCTGCTGATCTCCCATGCGGATGGTCGCCGGGAGATGGTCGACCGGGCCTCCGGAGTCGATGTCGCTTCCCTTGCCCGCTACAACCGTTTCAAGGCGGGGCATCCGGCCGGTTTCATCGAGGCCTTTGCGAACCTCTACACCGACTTGGCGGACTGCCTGCGCCAATACCGGGCCACCGGACGCTGGAACTCGGGGGAAGTGTTCGGCGCCGAACTTGCCGGGGAGGGCCTCCGCATGCTGCAGGCCA
>JAFGRS010000533.1 GCA_016935045.1 Lentisphaeria bacterium
GGAAAACGGGGGGCCCGGAGGCGACCCCGTCCGGGGGTGTTTTCCGGACACCCAGCCCCCCCCGTGGCCGGGAAACGGGGGGGGCCGGGCGCGACCGACGGGGATGGCGAGTCCGTGGCACGAGCAATGCTCTGCAACCACCGATCGGCCGGTTGCGCGTTGCGGCCTTCGCAGGAGCGCCCACGGCCTCGCGGGCAGCGGCCGCGGGACTTGTCTGCGTGTCCGCGCTCTCGTTGGGGGGATTGCGGAACACGCATCCCGCGGACTTCCCGGCGGGTTGGGTCAGGCGGCGGCGTTCTCCGACGGCATTGCGTTGCCGCTTCGTCGTCAGCTCGGCCCAGCACCGGGACCGATCGTCGTGGAACCACCGGCGTGGAGCTGTGCCGTCCGTTCGTGGCATTCCCGTTTGCGCAGGCGTTCCACCAACTCCGGCACAAGTCCACCGATGTCCCCGGCGCCGATCACCGCAACGACCGCATCGCGGAGCCCGCGCGTCTGTGCGGCCAGATGCTCGGCCAGCTCGGCATGCGGTCCTTCCCAATACGTGCACGGGGGACCCTTGACCGCCGCGGCAATGCTCCGGGGATCCGCCACGTTGCGGTCGTCGACCCAGGCGGCGAAGGGCGCCGCCACGATGACGCGGTCGGCAGCGGAAAGGATCTCCGCGAAACGTCCCCCATAGTGACGGATGCGTTCGAACCGATGGGGCTGGAACACCACCGTCAGGAACCAGCCGGGCCATTGTTCCCGAAGGGTACGCAGGGCCGCGGCCAGTTCGGTCGGGTGGTGCGCGTAGTCCTCGACCACCGCCAGCCGCCCCTCTCGACTGCGGTAGCGCAGTGTCAGCCGCCTCTCGACACCGGCGAAACCGGCCAACTCCTGCAACGCCTGCCGCCGGGGGACCCCCAGAGCTTCGACGGCCAGCAGGGCCAGGCACGCATTGACCCGGTTGTGGTACCCGGGCAGGGAAGTCGCCGCGGGATCGGGCAGGTCGGCGGATCCGGCGTACCGCACGCAACGGTGGGATGCGAGGACCCGGCGCAGCTCGGGGCTGTCCCAGGCCACGACGCGGTCGGCGCCGGCGGCGAAGTCGGTGAAATTCCGCTGCAGCGCAGTCACCCCGCCGACACTCCAGAAATGATCGTCCTCGACGTTCGTCAGGACCGCCAGCGAGCTGCGCATCAGAGCCTGGGTGCCATCGCTCTCGTCCACCTCGGTCACCAGCATGCGCCCCCCCTCCCCGGCCCCCGCGGAACGTTCCCAACCCACGACCGCCCCCCCGATCAGGTACCCCGGCTGCAGGCCGCACCGGCGCAACAGGTGCACCACCAGGGCCGTCACCGTGGTCTTGCCGTGGGACCCGCCCACACACACGACCGTCCGAAAAACGCACGCCAGGCGGGCCAGGAATTCACCGCGGCGGCAGACTTCGATCCCGGCGGCTGCGGCCGCCTTCCGTTCCGGGTTGTGCGGGGGAATGGCGCTGCTGAACACCACGAGATCCGCACCGGACACTGCCGTCGCGTCATGCCCTGTCCGTACGGCCGCCCCACGGTCCCGCAGCGTTGCCAGCATGGCCGATTCCGCGGCGTCCGTGCCCGTGACCTCGATGCCGAAGTCCAGCAGGATGTGCGCGAGCCCGGCCATGCCCACGCCCCCCACGCCGATGAAATGCACCCGTCGCCACGGCAGAGATGCCGGGGGACACGCCTGCTCGAGCATGGGCCACCTGCCTGTTCGTCCATCGCCGCCGGGACGTGAAGTCCCTTGGCTGGAACACTGCCGCACACTATCGCCCGACTGGCCGGTCCTGTCGACTCCTGCCCGGGCCGGGCATTGCGCGCGGGGGCCTGCGGTGGTATGAGTACGACGGTGCGGCCGGCGCGGGCGCTCCGCGGAAGGAGCCTTCCTCACGGGCCGACGCCTCGCGTGGAGAGGAACCGGGATGAAACCATGGACGCATGTCTCCGCCGCAACCGTCCTCATCGCGGGAGTGGTGGCGGAGGGATCCGCGGGATATGGCATGGAGGAACCGATGTCGCAGACGGAGAACCGCAATGGCATGCGAGGGCCCCCAGCCGCTCCGCCGCCGCGTCCGCCACCCTTCGAGGCGCCGGCCCTGTGGCAGTACAGCCCTCCCCGGATCAGCCCGGAACGGCGCGCCTCGGAACCCAGTCTGGCACAGAAGGACCCCACGGTGGTGTTCTGGGACGGGCGTTGGCACGTCTTCATGACCGTCAAGCTGCCGGGACGTTCCGCCATCGAGTATGCCAGTTTCGAGCGCTGGGATGAGGCCGACGGGGCCCCGCGCACGCTCCTGCGCGTCAGTGACAGTCCGTACTGCTGCGCCCCGCAGGTCTTTTACTTCACCCCGCACCAGCGTTGGTACCTCGTCCATCAGGTTGGCGTCCCCGGCCAGAAGAAGATGTGGGTGGCCTATTCCACTTCGGACGAGATCGGCGACCCGGGTTCCTGGACCCGGGCGCGCCCCATGCTCGACGGTGGCGCGGAGGACCCGCGCACGGTGGGCGGGCTGGATTACTGGGTCATCTGCGATGACACGCGGGCCTACCTGTTCTTCACGAGTCTGGACGGCCGCATGTGGCGCCTGTGGACCGACCTGGACCGTTTCCCCCACGGGTTCGGTCACTGCGAAGTAGCCCTTCAGGCCAGGGTCTTCGAGGCCAGCCACACCTACCGTCTTCAGGGACTCGACCAGTACCTCACGATTCTCGAGGAGAACGGGAAGCGTTACTACAAGGCCTATCTCGCGGACCGACTGGACGGTCCGTGGCGTCCCCTGGCCGACACTCCCGAACACCCCTTCGCCGGATGGCGGAATATCCGTCCCGCGCCGGGGGTCCCGCTCTGGACCGATAACGTCAGCCATGGCGAGCTCATCCGCGCCGGTTGCGACCAGACCCTCACCATCGATCCGGCCAACCTCCGCTTCGTGTTCCAGGGAATGCTCGAAGAGGAGAAGGCCGGAAAACCCTATGGCGAGTTCCCCTGGCGCATCGGCATCCTGACCCCCGTCCCCTACTGATCGTCTCGAAGCAGGCCGTAGATTCCCCATGGCGCCGGTGGTCTCCGCCGGTACATCCTGGCATCGAGACACGTATGGGACGGTTGGCACGTGCTCGCGGACGGAAATACGGTGACGTTCGTGGGAGCGGCGGCGGCGGCGGCATGCACGCAGCCGGCGCCGAAACGACTCCGTCATCCACCACCGTCCGCCTGCCTGGGACTCGAAGGCAACCTCCCGGTTTGGACTCGGCTCTCCGCGCCGACAGCGTTCCCGGCAACCCGCTGCCATCATCCCGCGGACCAGCCGCCGTCCACCACCAGCGCCGCGCCGGTCATGTAGCTCGAGGCATCGCTGGCCAGGAACAGGGCCGGCCCGCGGATCTCCTCCAGTTCGGCCCAGCGCTGCAGGGCAGTGCGCCCCACCACCGCCTGGACCTTGGCGGGATCGGACAGCAGGGCGTGGTTGATCTCGGTCAGGAACGGCCCCGGACACAGCGCATTGCAGCGCACCCCGGCGGGGGCCCACTCGAGGGCCAGGGCGCGGGTCAGTCCGACCACGCCGAACTTGCTGCTGCAGTAGGCCGTCCGTTCGGCCAGTCCCACCGTCCCCAGGACCGATGCCACGTTGATCACCGAACCGCGCCGCTGCCCCTTCATCACCCCCGCCACCGCCCGACAACACAACCAGGCACCCCGCAGGTTCACAGCCACGATGCGCTCGAACTCGTCGATGGGGAATGCCTCGATGGGATGCCGGATGTTGATCCCCGCGTTGTTGACCCAGACGTCGATGCGGCCGAAATGCTCAAGGACGGCCCCGACGAGACCATCCACATCGGTCGCCTGGGTCACGTCGGCCGCCAACCCGAGACAGGGAACTTCCAGGCCCTCGCGGACCTCCCTGGCCGCCGCTTCGGCCCCGTCCCGTGACCGGGAACAGAGCACCACCCCCGCGCCGGCCTCCGCAAATCCCCGTGCCATGGACTTGCCGAGACCCTTGCTGCCCCCCGTGACAACGGCAACGCGACCCGCCAGCGAGAATTGCTCGAGTGTGGTCATGGGACCGAGTCCTTCATGCGTTCCGCGGTTCGAAGGCACGGAAGACGGCCCCGAAGTCGAGTGTCCCCAGGGTCCGCCGGCGGTACTGCTTGAGCAGCCGCTCGATGCCGTCGGTCAAGTGTTTCGAGGTGATGCCATGGCTGATGGACAGCGTCGCCTCGATGAAGGCGGCCAGGTGGTCACAGCACCGGATCACCTCGCCGTCCACCGCGTTGGCGCCGTCGTGGTTGTACTTCGCGCCCAGTTCCTCGATGGAGAGCCCGGTCCGGACCTGGCCCGCCACCATCGCCTTGTTCACGAACTCGTCCCGCATGAAGTAGGTCAGCTCTCCGTGCCAGCCCGGCGGAAGCAGCGGCAGCAGTCGCTCCTCCATGTGGATGCGTTCGTACTCCTGGATGATCGCGTCCAGGCCCTCGACCGCCGCTTTCACCGGCGACGTGATGTCCCGCGTCAGAACCTCCGGGAGATCGTGCAGAAGTCCGGCCCAGAAGCCGTTGCAGAGCCGCCTGTCGCAGGCATCGAGTTCACACAGGCAGAAGTAGGTCATGATGCCCACGATGAGCATGTGTCCGAGAACGGAGGTCTTCGGAATCCGCGGCGATTGGGACCAACGCTGCTGGAAGCGCAGCTGACCGCACAGGTCCACGAAACCTGCCGTCTTCCGGCGCAGGCTGATCTTCTGCACCCCCACAAGGTCGTAGTGATCCTCGATCTGTCCCTCGATCTCCTCCTTGATGCGCTCGATCCCGTAGACAAAGGGACAGATCCTGTAGATGATGTTGAACTCCCATTGGGTGGCAAGAAAGTGCGCGGCCTTCAGCAGGCGCTTCTCCAGGGGAGCATACGACTCGTCGTTGAGGTGGCGCTCGAAACGCTCCCGCACCGCCCCCGTGACCGTGCGCACCTCCTCGTTCAGCGTCCGCAGGACCCAGGCGTTGAGTTCGGGACCCTTCTCGCGCATCATGCGGTGGAACACCGGCGGCTTGATGTCCGTCAGGACGATGCGATGCAGCATCTCGAAGATGCCGCCTTCGACCAGCCGGCGCCAGTCCACGGCCGTGCCGGAATCCTCCTCGAACCGCCCCAGCACGTAGGCGATGACCATCTTGTGGGCCTGTTTGTCCAGCTCGGTGAATTCCACCGGGCAGACCTGGTCGTTCCAGCGGCGGATGCTGGCGCACTCGTAGATGCGCTCGATGAGGGCCGGGTTCAGGGGCAGCCTGGCGTCGGCTCCGGAGGTGTTGGCCATGGTACCGTTTTCCTGGATGCTGGGAGAGTCCGCAGGTTCCGGACAGAGCTTAGGGCCCGCGCGGGAATACCTTCCCATTTTGCTGCAGCCAATCCCGGTTCCTGGCAAGGCGCGAGCGCAGCGGGCATACC
>JAFGRS010000534.1 GCA_016935045.1 Lentisphaeria bacterium
CGGCCGCGCCGCCTCGGTTCCCGCCGCCACTGTCCTTGCGGCAGTGGAGCGCCGATTCGGGGTGAGGGAGCGCGGCCGCGCCGCCTCCCCGCCCTCCCATCGGCGCTCCACCGGGACAAGCCCGGCGGCGGCGTTGGGATCTTGAAACAGCCCTGCCTTTCGTCCCTCTCCTCACGGATTGGTCCCTTTGGGCGTGTATATTCCTGTCGTCGACGGGCCGGCTGCCGTACATCTGTCGGGGTGGCGGCTTCCCGGTTCGAACCCGTGGCGCGACAGGCAGGAAAGGCTCCCATGACTTCCCGGTTCGACTATCTGGAAGGACGCAAGTTCTGCGTCGTGTTCGTCAAGGTGCTGGACCCGGTGCGCGAACGCGTTCAACTCCAGTGCTTTCGCGGCCGCGCCAGTGTCGAGGGCGGCCGCGTGACCGTGGTCGATGTCAATGGCGGTATGTTCACCATCCCCGGAACCGCCCAGAACAACATCCTCCCCAGCGACGGCACCGCCATCCTCAAGGACGCCGACTACTACTGTCTGGTGCGAACCGACGACACCATGGAACTGGTCACCAAGAACTGACCCAGGACCGCCCCGGAGCCATGCCCATGACCATTCTCAGACGTATCGACCCGGACTATGCAACACGACTCGACGCGCTCATGCAACGATCCGCGTTCGACCCGAATATCGAGGCGGACGTCGCCCAAATCCTGCACCAGGTACGCACCCGCGGCAATGAGGCCCTGATCGAGTTCGCCCGCCGATTCGACCGGGTCGAACTCACCCCGGCAACCTTCCGCGTACCCCAGGAGGAAATCGACGCGGCCGGGGACCGCGTCGACAGGCGCACCCGCAAAGCCATCCAGACTGCCGTTCGCCAGGTCCGCGAGTTCGCCCGGAACCGCCTCCCCAAACCGTGGGTGTTCGCGCCTAGGCAGGGAGTCCTCGCGGGAGAACGCTTTGCCCCGCTTTCTCGCGTCGGATGCTATGTGCCCGGCGGCACGGCACCCCTCGTCTCCACCGTCGTCCACACCGCTGCCCTCGCGGCCGCCGCGGGCGTGCCGGAAATCGTGGTCACAACACCTCCCGGACCGGACGCCGCCATCCACCCCGCCATCCTCTATGCCGCGCGCAAGGCCGGCGCTACGGAGATCTACCGCCTCGGTGGTGTCTATGCCATCGGAGCTCTTGCCTTCGGTACCGAAACCATCGCCAAGGTCGAGAAGATCGTCGGACCGGGCAATGCCTACGTCACCGCCGCCAAACGACAGGTCTACGGCTACGTCGCCCTCGATCTGGTGGCCGGTCCCTCCGAAATCATGATCATCGCCGACGATTCCGCCGATCCGCGTTTCATCGCCGCGGACATGCTCTCCCAGGCCGAGCACGGATCCGGCCGGGAACAGGCTGTCCTGGTGACCACCTGCGCCCAACTCCTCGATCGCGTGCCGGCCGAAATCCGCGCCCAAGCGGCCTCCCTCAGACGCCGGGAGTGCATCGAGGAGGTGATCGGCAAGGGGATCTTCCTGATCGAAGCAGGCGACCGCCAGGAGGCCGCTGCCATTGCCAGCCGCTATGCCCCGGAGCACCTCGAGATCATGACTCGAAACGCCGGTGCCCTGGCCAAGAACATCACGGCCGCGGGAGCCATCTTCCTTGGACCATGGACCCCCGAACCCGTCGGGGATTTCGTCGCCGGCCCCAGTCACGTCCTGCCGACCGGCGGCGCCGCGCGTCACTTCAGCGGCCTCACCGTGGAACAGTTCTTCCGCCGCATGAGCGTTGTGCACTACCAACGCAATGCCCTGCTGGCAGAATGCGAAACCCTCGACCGCTTCGCCGTGGAGGAAGGCCTGGATGCCCACGGGAACAGCATCCGCGTCCGCCTCAAACACCCGTAGCCGCGATACGGTTGACTTGGCCCCACGGGAATCTGGAAGGCGCTCTCTCGCAGAACCTGAGCTTCGTCGAAGGTCGAGCGGCGAATCCCGGTACCCCGATGCCAACAGAATTGCCCCTGGCCGCTCCCCGTCACGTCCCCCCTTGACGGGCAAAACCTGCGCGCGGACCTGCGCTGCGCAGCCCTATGCATGGGCGGCCATCGGCGCCTCCACCCCGGCACACGAGAACCGACGGGCCGCAGGTCAGAACGGGATGTCGTCCACCGCTTCGTCCCCTTCGGACGCGTTGTCTCCCACCGTCCCTCCGTCCTCCTGAGGCTCAAAGGAACCACGTTCACCCGCGTCACGCGGTCCCGGGAAGGGCTGAGCCGGTCTCGCTCCACTCCGCGGCGTCCCGCCCCGCGATGGCCCCGAGCCCTGCGACCGCCCGCCCTCGACGTAGCCGGAATCGCCGTCGTCCTGGCGCGACCGGGTGTCGAGAAACTGGACCCGTTCGGCGGTGACCTTCAGCCGACTCCGGTTCTGCCCGGTCGTGCGGTCTTCCCACTGGTCCAGCCGCAGCCGGCCCTCCACAAAGGCCAGCGACCCCTTGCGCAGATAGCGCACACATTGCTCCGCCTGCCGCCCGAAGACATCGATGTCCACGAAGCAGGTCTCCTCCCGATCTTCCCCGCTCGCAGTGCGGAACCGACGGTTGATCGCCAGGCCCATCTCGCAGATCGACGTCCCGCCAGGGGTCGCCCGACTCGCCGGGTCACGGGTCAGATTGCCAATCAGCAGCACTTTGTTCAGACCAGCCATGCCTTGCGCGCTCCCTCAGTGATCCGGACCACGCCGCCCGGTTGCTCCTGTCCAGCCAACGCCTGGCAGGCGAACGCATCGGCGCCACCAACGCCGGCATCGGCCATGCGTCGCTCCTGGACCACGTCTTGACTCAGGAATGTAGCGCAATCCCGCCAACCAGCCAACGGCGACAGGCTGTTTCAGAACCCCAGCGCCGCCGCCGGCGATCCGATAGCCAACTGCTTGCGCGGACGGCCTGGGGTACGCATCAAACATCGCGTCAGGCCCAACGGGATCAGGATGGTCGACAAGGCCACCACGGTCCTGCGCGTCGAGACGGTCATCAACGAACCGTACCCGTTCCGGATGTGCCGTCGAGGCACCAGGGCAGGCAGTCGACTGCCCCCGACGGCTTCCTTTCCCTGGGGCTCCGAGACGAAGTCCGCCGGCACAACTTTCCTCTGGCCACAGAACTCGGCTGGATTTGGAGTGTAGAACAAGGCGTCCAGCCTGTCGTTCCGGCAGCGCAGGCGGGACGCCCGGGCCACTCTGGGGACATCCAACCGGATTCTGTGGCCATGGCCTTTTCCCAGCATAACGGCGCCGTAGGCGTGAACAGACCTCGCAACGGTGTTTTCCTCCACAACGCCACAGTCCACACTTTGCAAAGTGTGGACCAAACAGGGGCGGGTGAGGCATCAGAAAAATCAGAAACGAAGCCGGATTCGCGCGAGACGCGACAGTCCACACTTTGCAAAGTGTGGACCATACAGGGGCGGGTGAGGCATCGGAGAAACCCGGAGAAGCGTTTGCCTCGCCGGATTCCCGTCGCACTTCACAACCGTGCCAGTGGGTGTATGGTCCGATGGTGGCGCGGAGGCCCTGTCAGGGTGCAGGTCCGGCGCGGCGAGGTAGTGCTTCCGCAGTGATGCTCATCGACAGGATTGGGAACCATGAAACTCGCTTTGGCAGTGACGGCGACGGCCCTGGCGGCCGGCGGGGCCGTGACGGTTGACCTGACTCCTGCGGGCCGGATCGCCGGCATCGAAGTGTCACAGCAACGGGTCACGGGGAGCGTGTCGCTCTATCTGCCCACGCCCGGTTGGCAGGGGCCGCTGATCTCCTCGGATACGTTGCGGGACGTTCAGGTGTCGCACACGGGAGTCGGGCAGGTCGTGCGCGGCGTCGCGGTCCTCGATGGCGAGCCGCTGGCGGAGGTTCTCCTGACCCTGACGCCGGCGGACGGCGGGTTGGAGCTGTCCTGCGCGGTCACCCCAAGGCGCGAGCTGACCGCGCAGGACGCGGTCGTGCGGATCATGCTTCCCATCGAGACCTATGCGGGGAGGAAGTACCTGCTGCAATCCGGTGGCAACTCCCGGGAAGGGTCATTCCCGGAGGCCCTGCCGCAACCCTACACGTTCTTCGGGGACGCGGGGTTCGATCGTCTCGCCGTGGCCGTGGCTGCGGACTCGTTTCTGGCTCTCGAACCCGACTGGGAGACGGTGGCCCGTGTAAGCGTCCAGGACAACCGGCAGTTCGGGAGCACGGACTACGAAGTACAGGTCTACCTGCGCAACGGACGGGACCTGCAGCCCGGCAGGACCCTGCGGGGGAACCTGCGCCTGCGGGAAATCCCGGGCACGGAGATCCGAGCGGCTCTGGAACGCCACCTGGCGCCCCAGCGCCAACTCAAGGAAGCGATGCAGAGGCAAGCCCCCACGGCCATCCGCGCGGTCTCTCTGAACACAGCCAACGTGCCGTCCTACGGCCTGCTCGAACTCCGGGTGGACCTCGATGCCACCTACAGCAACCCCTTTGACCCGGACGACGTTCGCCTGGACGCCCGCATCACGGGGCCCGACGGGCACGAACTCATCGTCCCGGGGTTCTTCACCTGCCCCTACGAACGCAGTCGCGCGGGCACGACGGAACGGCTCTCGCCCCTTGAAGGAGCCGGCTGGCGCATCCGCTTCTGCCCGCGTCTGCCGGGTCCCCACCAGGGCCGGGTGATCCTGGCCGATGGAACAGGCACGGTCGAGCATCCCTTCGCGTTCACCGTCACCCCTGCCCAACACCGCGGCTTCGTGCGCGTCGCCAAGACCAACCCGATCTACCTCGAATTCGAGGACGGAACGCCCTACTTCGCCATCGGCGAAAACGTCTGTTGGCCCGGACCCGGGGGCACCTACGACTACGACAACTACTGGCGACGGCTCGGCGACAACGGCGCCAACTACGCCCGGCTCTGGATCGGTCCCTTCGATTGCTTCACCCTGGAACGGGTGGCCCGGGGCCTCGAGGATCATGCCGGCCTGGGACGGATCGATCTCGAAGGCGCCTGGCGGGTCGACACCGTGCTTGACGAGGCTGCCCGGCAGGGCATCCTGATCATGTTCTGCATCGATTCCTTCAACTCCCTGCGCATCCGGGAACCCCACGCCATCTGGTCCCGGTGCCCCTACAACCGGGCCAATGGGGGGCCCCTGGCATCCCCCGGCGAGTTCTTCACCAACCCCACCGCCCGGGCGCTCTTTCAACGCCGGCTGCGCTACATCGTCGCCCGCTGGGGGCATCTCCCCACCCTGCTCTCCTGGGAATTCTGGAACGAGGTCAACATCATCGAGACCTACGTCAGCGAAGATGTCACTCCCTGGCACCGGGATATGGCCCGCGCCCTGCGCGACACCGATCCCTACGACCATCTCATCACCACCAGCTGGGCCGGCACGGCCGGCGACCCCGCCATCGACGCACTCCCCGAAATGGACTACATCCAAAGCCACCAGTACGGGGCCCACGATGCCGCCGATTTCATGATCCGGATCTGCCGGGAGAAGATCGCGCGCTTCGGCAAGCCGCACTACTTCGGGGAATACGGCACCGGGACCCGCGCCGAAGGGACCCTCGAAGACGTGGACGGCATCCACCTCCACAACGGTCTCTGGAGCGGCATCTTCGGCAACGCCGCGGGAACGGCCATGCTGTGGTGGTGGGACAACTACGTCGAACCCAGGGATCTCTACCATCACTTCCGGCCCGTGGCGGAGTTCGTGCGCGGCATTCCGTTTAACACCCTGCGCTACACGCCCCCCGACGAGGAGCGCATCGCCTGGCGCGGCCCCCCGCCGCCGGCGCGTCGAGAGGACCTCCTGATCGAGGGCCGTCACGCGAGCTGGTCGCCGGCGCCCTTCAACGAGCCGCGGACCTTGATATGCCGGGCGGACGGTGTGGTGGAGGGGATCGAGAACCTGAGCCGGCTGCAGCATGGGGTGGGGAATCATCCGACTCTGCACAATCCCGTGACCTTCCGGGTGGAGTATCCGTCCGCTGGACGCTTCGTGGTTCGGGTCACGAAGGTATCGGGACACGGAGGCGCCGGGCTCCGCATCGTGCTGGACGGGCAGACGAGATTCGAGCGGCTCTTCCCGGACGAGGATGACCACAATCGTGATAGTACGGCCTTCAACGGGGAGTATGGGATCGACGTGCCGGCCGGTTCTCACACCGTCGTGGTCGAAAACCCCGGGCGCGACTGGCTGTTCCTGGACTACATCCTGCCGGGCTACACCCGGCGCACCGATCCCCCCGTGCGGCTGTATTCCCTGGTCGCTGCGGATGCCCGCGCGCCGGCTCCGGCCGTGCTTCTCTGGGCCCGGCACGAAGCCTTCAACTGGTACCGTCACAGCATGGGTCGGACCGAATGGCCCGTCGCGCCCACGGAGGCCATCGTGAAGGGCGTTCCCGAAGGACGTTTCCGCATGGAGGTATGGGACACCCTCAGCGGCCAAACCCATGACGGCGGTACGGTGACGGCCGCGGAGGGCTCCCTGCACATACCCCTGCCCGCTTTTCAGAAGTCCATCGCCGTCAAGCTCTTCCCCGAGACCCCCTGAGCCGGACATCCTATGGCCACAGAATTCGCCCGGATTGCCGGAGAGTGGCACGGGCATCCTGCCTGTGCAGACCCCGGAGCGCACGCTGGAAGCCTGCGCCGCCTCGCCCCGAAGGGCTGCGCCGCTCCCGCTCCCTGGCGGCGTTGCTCGCTCGGGACGTACCACTGCGGGTATCTGCCTGTGCGTGTACGCACGCAGACAGGTGCCCGC